>JARLGP010000292.1 GCA_031292735.1 Holophaga sp. | reverse complement strand
GCTGAGGTCGGCGTCCTCGGTGATGGTGTCGTGCTGCCAGCCGCCGGCGTCGGCGATGGCGCTCACCCGCCACATGCCGGCGGTGCCCGAGAAGTTGAAGAAGGCGTGGGACCGGTGCCGGGCGGTGTGCTCGAACACGAAGTGGCCGTCCAGCAGGATGGCCTGCACCTGGGTCAGCAGGGAGAAGTCGCGGTTGAGGTGATCCCAGCAGCCCTGGACGAAGGCGATCTTGGGATCGGCGAAGTGCGGCACGGCCTGGCGCAGGAAATCCACGGTGGGCACGAAATCGGCGTCGAACATGGCGACGAACTCGCCCTTGGCGGTCTTCAGGCCGTTCTGCAGAGCCCCGGCCTTGTAGCCGGTGCGGTCGGTGCGGTGCAGGTAGGCGATGTCCCAGCCGAGCTGGCGATACTTGTCGCATACCGCCTGGGCCACCTTCACGGTGTCGTCGGTGGAGTCGTCCAGCATCTGGATCTCCAGCCGGTCCTTGGGCCAATCCATTTTCACCACGTGGTCCAGCAGTCGTTCCACCACGTTCACTTCATTGAATACCGCCAGTTGCACGGTCACCATGGGCAGGAAATCGGGGCCACCCACCGGGATGGGGGGATTGTTCTTGTGGCGGAAATACAACAAGAGCATCCAAAGCCGGTGTGCGCCGTAGATGCTCAAGATGCTCAAGATCGTGAAGTAGGCAACCAACACGATCGTCTTAATGATTTCCATTTTATCAACTCCGCAGTGGCTTGCTGTCCCCGCAAGCATTACTATATCGTTTGATATTGGCAGGAAGTGCTTGGATCTTCATCACATTTTTCTTCCTTTTTTCTCCTTATTCGCTGCCAATAAGGTCATGGACTTGAGCTGAACAGGTGGAATGGGATGACCGAAGGCGAAAATTTCCCAAAGCATATCGGCCGTTACGAGATCAAGGCGCTTTTGGGCTCGGGAGCCATGGGTTCGGTCTACCTGGCGGAGGATCCCCGGATCAAGCGCAAGCTGGCCATCAAGGTGGTGCGGCTGGACACCATCCGCAGCGAAGCCGAACGCCAGGAGTTCCTGGCCCGGTTCCAGCGCGAGGCCGAGGTCTCCGGGCTGCTCAACGATCCCGGCATCGTCGCCATCTACGACGTGGGCGACAGCGAGCTGGGCCCGTTCCTGGCCATGGAATACGTGCCCGGCCAGCCGCTGGACGCGGTCATCAAGGCCGGCGGGCTGGCGCTCAAGGAAAAGCTCGGCATCGCCGCGGGCCTCGCCGCGGCCCTGGACCACGCCCACAGCAAGGGCGTCGTGCACCGGGACGTGAAGCCCGGCAACGTGATGATCACCGCCGACCACAAGCCCAAGCTGATGGATTTCGGCATCGCCAAGCGGGACGACGCCTCGCTCACCCAGACCGGCACCTTCCTGGGCACCCCCAGCTACGCCAGCCCGGAGCAGATCCGGGAAGGGGTGGCCACCAGCCGCTCCGACGTGTTCAGCTTCGGCGTCCTGGTGTTCGAGCTGCTGTCCGGCAGCCTCCCGTTCCCGGGCACCTCCATCAACACCATCCTCTACAAGATCGTCAACGAGCCGCCGGTGCCGGTGGATCCGCCGGTGGCCGGCCTGGTGCCTGAAGGCTGGCACCGGACCTTCACCAAGGTGCTGGCCAAGAACCCCCAGGAACGCCATGCCAGCTGTTCCGCCTTCGTGCGGGAGCTGCTGGACACGGCCATGGACCTGGGCCGCACCGAGCGCATGCGGCTGCTGGGCGGGCTGCGCCCCGGGGATTCGGCCCAGGCGGTGGTTTCGGCCGTCACCCTGGTCTCCCCGATGCGGGGCAAGGCGAACCGGCCATGGCTCTGGGCCGCCATGGCGGGCGGTCTGGCGGGGGTGGTGCTGGCCGCCTTCCTGATGTTCCGCAACGGACCGGCGCAGGTGCTCATCGACAGCACCCCGGGCAACGCCACCGTGCTGAAGGCCGGCAAGGTGGTGGGCGCCACCCCGCTTTCCGTGCCGCTGCTGGCCGGGGACAGCCTCAGCCTGGAGCGCAAGGGCTTCCTGCCCAGGGCCTACCAGTACCGGGCCGGCGACGCGCCCGGCAAGCTGCAGCTGGAGCCGGTGAAGAGCGACGAGACCCTGCGCACCGACCCGCCCGGCGCCACGGTGGTGCTGGATGCGGTGAAGCTGGACGGGGTCACCCCGCTCAAGGTGGCGGGCTGGAACCAGGGCCAGAAGCACGACCTGACCTTCAGCAAGGGCGGCCAGGGGGTGGCCTTCACCCTGCTGGAGGGCGAGACCCCGGGCTCCCGGGTGTTCACCCTCGGCTCGGCGGCCGAGCCGCGCGCCACGGCCGCGCCCAGGAGCGTGGACGCCAACGCGCCGGGCAGCATCCGCTTCGCCGGCGAGTACCCGGTGCGGGTGCGGCTGGACGGCAAGGACCTGGGCGAGAACCGCGGCGGCGCCGTGGCCGCGGCGCCCGGCAGCCACCGCCTGGAGCTGAGCAGCCCCCGGGTGTATTTCAAGGAAACCAAGCTGGTGAGCGTCGGCCCGGGCCAGGCGGTGACCGTGGCCCTGCCGGCCACCGTGCGGCTCACCGTGGAGACCTTCCCCAATTCCGGCACGGTGGTGCTGGACGGCATCCCCACCCAGGTGGAAAGCGACGGCGGCACCCCCATCACCGTGGCCCGGGGCGCCCATACCGTCACCATCCAGGGCCATCCCGGCAGCGCCAAGCCGGTCGATCTGCAGGCGGACACCCCGCTCCGGTTCAAGCTTTGACCGGGACCCCGGGCAAACGTGATAGCGTTTTGGAGCCCATGGACGCTTCCGTCAAGCCTTCCCCAACCCCCGACCTCGCCCCCCGCGGACCCTGGTCCTTCCTGGTCGAAGCCTGTCCCGGCGGATTCTCCCGCTGGGGGCAGCAGCTGATGGCCGGGTGGCTGGCCTTTTCCCTGCTCAGCAATGTCTTGTGGGCGCTGCACCTCAGGGGCCTGACCGGCTGGAGCGCGCTGCCCAACTACTGGGGCGAGCTGCTCACCGCCCGGGACCTGTGGGAACTGATGGGCAACGGCGGGCTGCGCGCCCACTGGAGCGGGCCCTGGGTGCCGCTGGCGGCCGGGCTGGCCATGCTCTGGGTGCTGTGGTCCGGCTGGCGCCTGCAGGCGGCCGCCATCGGGCTCCCGGCCCGGCTCGGCGCCTGGGGCTGGGGCTTCCTGGACGCCCTGGCGATCGGCCTGGTGCCGCTGGCGGTGCCGGCCGGGCTGCTGCTTCTGCTCCTGGGCTGGCTCGGGAACACCGGGATCCAGGGGCTGGGCTGGCTGGATTGGGTGGGCGGCGGCCTGGTGCGGCTCGGCTTCTGCTCGGCCCTGTTCCTCCAGTGGTGGTTCTGCCGGCTGGGCCGGGCCGGGGCCGACCCGGGCTGGCGCATGGGCTCCTGGCGCCGGCTGGGCACGCACCTGGGGCTCGGCTTCCGCCGGCTCTGGATGCACCCGGTGCAGTGGCTGGCCCTGATCCTGGGCGGCGTCCTGGTGCGGGTCGGCCTCACCCTTCTGGTGCTGACCCTGGGCTGGCGGCTGGGCGGCGGCACCCTTCCCAGGATCTGCCTGGTCCTGGTTCTGCAACTGGCGGTGGTGCTGGCCGATGCCTGGCTGCTGGGATGGTTCCTGCGCCTGGCGGCCCTGTTCCTGCGCCACGACGCCCGGCTGCGCGCGCTGCTGGAACGCCTTCGGGCCCAGGTCGGGCCCCTATGACTGGAGATCCATGGCCTCCTTCCGCTCTCTCGTCCTGTTCACCGCCGCGCTGGCGGCCTGCGCCCAGGAGACGCCCCACCCCAACCGGCTGGCCTGGCTGTCCATCTTTCCCGAACCCCTGCCGGAGGGGGTGAACCAGCTGGGCCTGGAGGTCTCCAACCAGTTCCTCCGCCCGGACCGCACCGTCAGCCCCGACAACCGGAGCCACGCCCAGCTGATGGGGGAGGACTGGGAACTGGTTTCCGACCTCGCCACCGGCCTGGGCCCCGGCCGGATCAACCTGCGCACCCGGGTGGACCACCGCTCCAGCGGGATCGCCGACCGGCTCATCATGAACTGGCACAACATCATCGGGGTGGGCCAGGGCGGCCGCGACCAGACTCCGCCGTTCCAGGACAAGTGGCAGCTGGTGCGGGACGGCGTGGTGGTGTTCGACAGCACCCGCCCGCGCACCATCATCCAGGGCCTGGACGTCTCCTACGCGGTGCCGTTCGGCGACGGCGACAACGGCGGGCGCTACGGCGGCAGCGTGCAGCTGCCCACCGGCGGGGAGCGGATCATGCAGAGCAGCGGCGGCACCAACTTCATGGCCGGAGCCGCGGTGTGGCACACCTTCCGTTTCGGCCGGCTGTGGGCCCAGGGGGAGGAGATCTACATCCAGCTGCCCAAGGGCAGCCCGCTGCGCGCGGTGATCGACCGCGGCCAGTTCTGGCGGGCCTGGGCGGGCATCGACCTGGGCCGCTGGCGCGGCTTCAACCTGGACGTCTCGCTGGCCTACAACGAGACCCCGTACTTCACCAAGCTGGTGCGGCTGGACAAGTACGGGCTGCAGCAGACCTGGGTGCTGCGCCACGTGCGCTGCCCGCACTGGCGCTTCGGGTTCACCGAAAAGGCCGGCACCTTCGCCACCCCGGAGATCACCGGCTTCAGCACCTACCGGTTCTGAGTGATCTAGGTCAAAATCCGAAACTTCCGGCCCTTGATGGGCGCCCGCTTGTTGGCCCCGGGGGAGAATGGGAGGCCGATCCATCCACGAGAGGGAACCGCCATGCCGCACACCGTCCTTGAATATTCCAACAACATCGCCGATCCCGCCGACTTCCAGCCCCTGTGGGGGAAACTCCACCCGATGCTGGTGGCCACCGCCCATTGCCGGCTGCAGGACATCAAGAGCAGGGCCTACCGCTGCGAGGCCTTCCGCATGGCCGACGGCGACCCCAGCTACGCCTTCGCCCACCTCACCATCCGGCTGCTGGAGGGCAGGGACCCCGAGGCCCTGGCCCGGATCGGCACCGCCGCCCTGGAACTGCTCAAGGAACACTTCCGGCTCACGCTGCAGGACCGGCAATGCGACCTGACGGTGGAGCTGACCGACATGCGCAAGGCCGGGTACTTCAAGGCCACCAGCGTCCGCACCTGACCATGCAGTTCGAGTTCCCGGTATTCGAGAACCTCTGCCCGGCCTGGGCCCGGGCCACGCACCTGGGCACCCGTCAGGTGCACCCCAAGGGCGCGCTGCTCCTGGGCATGGAGGTTCCGGCCGACGGCATCTTCTACATCCAGCAAGGCCAGGTTGACACCCTGCTCTACACCCTGCACGGGCCGGAAAAGCTGCTCTACTGCGTGAGCAAGGGCTGCCTGTTCGGCGAGGCCTCCTGCTTTTCCACCGGGGTCACCGGCGAAGCCTCGGTGTGGGCCCGGACCCCCTGTGTGTTGTACTTCTTCCACCGGGAAACGGTGGAAGGCGTCATCGCCCGGGAACACCCCGAACTGTTGATCGAGATGATCGGCATGCTCGGCCACATCGTGCGCATGTACGGGATCTCGCTGCGGGACAGCCTCAGCCAGGACTACTTCGTGCGGGTGTGCCGGATCCTGGTCTACTTCGTGCGCTGGAAGCTGGGGCCCCAGCCCGACACCGACAACCAGGTGCTCATCCAGTCCGACGTGACCCAGAACGACCTGGCCAAGCTGCTGGGCCTGCACCGGGTCACCGTGACCAAGGCGGTGGGACGCCTCAAGGACATGGGCATCATCCGTCATTTCATCAAAAGCGAACTGGATATCGCGGACTACCAGGCCTTGTGCCGGCTGGGCGGCCTGGGGAAGCATTCTGGGTAATTATTTATTTATTTCTGTTTCGGGCCGGCGGGATCCCCGCGCGGTCCTGGCCGGCAGTGACCGGCAGTGACTTAGATCAACAATCCGACTCCAGGAGGTCGCCCAGCCGGCAATTTTCGGGTTATGTAGTGGCGGCTACATTTTAGCCTCAGCCCCTGGCGAAAAATCGTTCAACACCAGGAGTTTCCCATGAGCAATCCCATAAGCCAATTGTGTCACGCCCCCGACGGGCAGGCCGAAGTCGTCCAGGGGAACATCGCCTTCGCGGTCGGTTGCGTGCGAAGCGGCATCCATGCCGCGGACGGCTACCCCGGCACCCCCAGTTCGGAAGTCATCGACCGCGGCCTGGCCGAAGTCCAGGACCTGATCACCGTGGGCTGGTCGGTGAACGAGGCCACCGCCGCGGCGGTGGGCCACGGGCACACCCTGGCCGGGCGGGATTGCGTGGTCACCATGAAGATCCCCGGCCTGTTCCAGGCGGGCGACGTGTTCACCAGCGGCGCCGCCTTCACCCAGCAGCGGGGCGCGCTGATCTACTACATCGCCAGTGATTTCACGCCCAGCTCCACCCAGCACCTGGTGGATCCGCGCTACCTGTTCAAGAGCTGCTTCGTGCCGGTCTTCGAGCCGCGCAACCACCAGGAGATGCACGACGCGCCGGCCATCGCGGTGGCGCTGGCCCGGGACTTCAGGACCCAGGTGGTGGTCATGCCCAGCGGCGCGCTCTGCCACAGCGAGGGCCTGGTGCGCCTGGCCTCGGCCGAGCGCCGGGAGCCGGTGCCCATGCCGGCCAGCCTGCGGTCCTTCAACGTGCTGCCCAACATCGCCCGCAAGTCCTACGACACCGTCATGGACGAGCGCATGCCCGCGCTGCAGGCCATGGTGGAGCAGAGCCCGCTCAACCACTGGCGCAAGGGTTCCGGCAAGCTGGGCGTGGTCACCTACGGCGTGTGCGACCTGTACCTGCGCGAGGTGATGACGGCCCACGGCCTGGACCTGGACGTGCTGTCCCTGGCCTTCTCCAACCCCCTGCCCATGGGCCTGATCAGCGAATTCTGCAAGTCCGTCAAGGGCGAGGTCCTGGTCATCGAGGACGGCTACCGCTTCCTCCAGGAGGCCATGGAAGGGGCCGGCCTGAAGGTGCGCGGCAAGGCGCCCTACAGCAAGCTGACCGAATGGAGCCCGGCCCTGGTGGCCGAGCTGCTGGGCCTGGAACTGCCCGCCACCGCCAGCTCGCTGCCGGCCCTTAGCCGGCCCCCGCTCATCTGCCCGGGCTGTCCATACCGGCTGTTCGCCCACGAAGTGGCCGCCATGAAGGGCAAGGGCCAGCTGGACGCCGCCTTCGGCGACATCGGCTGCAACGCCCTGCTCTACTTCATGAACGCCATGGACACTGCGCTGGCCATGGGCGCCAGCGAAAGCCAGCGCATGGGCTACGTGCTGTCCCGTCCCGAGCAGGCGGGCCGGTGCATCAGCATCATCGGCGACAGCACCGAATGCCACACCGGCATGGCCGGCACCCGCAACGCCGTCTACCGCAACACCCCCGGGGTGCAGGTGATCCTGGACAACGAATGGACCGCCATGACCGGCGGCCAGCCTTCGCCCACTTCGCCCGCCAACCTGGCCGACCAGGCCATCCGCTTCGATCTGCCCGCGTCCCTGGCCGCCCACGGGGCCAAGGTGGAAGTGATCGGCGCCTACGACCGCAAGGCGATCCGCGCCACCCTCAAGAGCGCCCTGGCCGAGGCCGCGAAGGGCGCGTTCACCACCATCGTGGTGCGCGACGGCGCCTGCCTCAAGAAGAGCAAGGCCAGCAAGCAGCGGGTCCTGGTGGATCCGGACGCCTGCAAGAAGTGCGGCCTCTGCCTGATCTGCCCGGGCCTGGAACTGGGCGCCGACCAGGTGCCGGTGGTGACCAACCTCTGCTCCGGCTGCGGCGGCCACGTGCCCGCCTGCTCCCAGATGTGCCCCACCAAGGTGCTGCAGCCGATCAGCCTGAAGGAGCTGGGCCAGAAGGTGGGGGTGGTGTTCCCGCCGCCGCCGGAACTGCTTCCGGAAACCCCCAAGGCCAAGCTGCCGGCCCGGCTGTCCCTGGCCATCCGCGGCGTGGGCGGGCAGGGCAACCTGTTCTTCGGCCGGGTGCTCACCAAGCTGGCCGAGCAGGCCGGCTACGGCGAGCGCAACATCGTCAAGGGTGACACCCACGGCATGGCCCAGATGGGCGGCCCGGTGATCAGCACCTTCGGCTGCGGCGACGTGGTCAGCCCGGTGCAGCTGCCCGGCACGGTGGACTGCCTCATCGTCATGGAAAAGAGCGAAGTGCTGCGTCCGGAATTCCTCGACCTGCTCAAGCCCGGCGGCACCGTGCTCATGGCCGACACCCGGATCCTGCCCGAGGGCATGGCGGCCGACCGCTACCCCAGCGACGCCGAGCTGCGCAAGATCCTCGCCCCGTACCGGCTGGTGGAGGTGGACCCGCTCAAGCAGGCGGTGGAGCTCGGTGATCCCACCGGCCGCATCGCCAACGTGATCCTCATGGGCATCCTGAGCCGGCTCACCCCGTTCGACCAGTTCCCGGTGGAAATGTGGTGGAAGGCGCTGCAGAAGGTCAACCCCAAGCCTGCCGTGTGGGCCGCCAACTTCGCCGCCTTCAACGCCGGCCGGGCCTAGGAGACTCCCCATGAAACGCATTCTGGCCCTGAATCCGGGCGCCACCTCCACCAAGATCGCGGTGTTCGACGACGCCGAGGTCTTCCTGAAGACCTCGGTGGAACACCAGGGTGCTTCCCTGGACCACTTCAAGCGGGTGGTGGACCAGCTCCAGTACCGCCTGGACCTGATCCTCGCGGCCCTGGCCGATGCCGGGCTGGCGCTGAACAGCCTGTCCGCCGTGGTGGGCCGGGGCGGGCTGCTCAAGCCCCTGGAAGGAGGCACCTACGCGGTCAACGCGCGGATGCTCGCCGACCTGGAGACGGCCCGGGAACACGCCTCCAACCTGGGCGCCATCCTGGCGGACCGGCTGGCCGGGAGCCTGGGCATCCCCGCCTTCATCGTCGACCCGGTCTCGGTGGACGAACTGGAACCGGAGGCCCGCATCTCCGGGCTTCCGGAACTGCCCCGGCTCAGCTACTCCCATGCCCTCAACAGCAAGGCGGTGGCCCGGCGCACCGCGGCGGGCCTGGGGCGCAGCTACTTCGACTGCAACTTCGTGGTGGCCCACCTGGGCACCGGGGTCTCCGTCACCGCCCACCGCAAGGGGCGGATGGTGGACGTGAACGGCGCCGAGGAGGAGGGCCCGTTCTCCCCGGCCCGGAGCGCCGGCCTGCCTTCGCTGTCCCTGACCAAGCTGTGCTATTCCGGGCGCTACAGCGAAAAGGAGATGCTCGGCCGGATCGTGGGCAACGGCGGGCTCTACGCCCACCTGGGCACCCGGGACGTGCGCGAGGCCGAGGCCCGGGCCGCCGCCGGCGACGCCCAGGCCGCCCTGGTGCTGAAGGCCATGGCCTACAAGATCGCCAAGGAGATCGGCGCCATGGCCGCGGTGCTGGCGGGGCAGGTGGACCGGGTCATCATCACCGGCGGCATCGCCTATTCCAAGCAGTTGGTGGCGGCGGTTGCCGAACGGGTGGCGTTCATCGCCCCGATCGTCGTGCTGCCCGGGGAAGAGGAGCTGGAGGCCCTGGCCGAAGGCGCGCTCCGGGTGCTCAACGGCGAAGAAGCCGCCAAACTGTATTCATGAAGGCAGGAGAAAGCATGTTGCGGAATTTCCAGGAACTGCGGACGGCGGCCAAGGGTCGCGGAACGGTGCGTGTCGCGGTGGCGGCCGCCCAGGACCGGGAGGTGATGGAAGCCATCCAGGCCGGCGTCCAGGCCGGGTTGATCGAGGCGGTGCTGGTGGGGGACAAGTCCCTCATCGCGCCCTGGGTCAAGGAACTGGAGCTGGGCGGCAAGGTGGAGACCGTCCACGAAGCGGACCTGGGCCGGGCCTCCCTGCTGGCCGCGGGCCTGGTGCGCGACGGCGAGGCCCAGGTGCTGATGAAGGGGCTGGTGAACAGCAGCGTGTTCCTTCGCGCCGCGCTGGATCCCGAGCGCGGCCTGCGCAGCGGGCGGCTGCTGAGCCACCTGGCGGTGCTGGAGACCCCGGGCCGCAAGAAGCTGGAATTCTACACCGACGGCGGCATGAACATCGCGCCCGGCCTGGAGGAGAAGCGCTCGATCCTGGGCAACGCCCTGGCCGCCCTGGGCCGGATGGGGATCGCCACGCCCAAGGTGGCCGTGCTGTGCGCCAACGAGCAGGTGAGCCCCAAGATGCCGGCCACCGTGGACGCCCAGGCCCTGGTGCAGGACTGGCAGGCCGGGGCCTTCCCGTCCTGCGTGGTGGAGGGTCCCATCGCCCTGGACGTGGCCATCAGCCCCGAAGCGGCCCGGCACAAGAACCTCCAGAGCCAGGTGTCCGGGGACGTGGACATCTTCCTGGTGCCCAACATCGAAGCGGGCAACCTGGTGACCAAGGGCATGGTCTACTACGCCCAGGCCAAGTTCGCCGGCGTGATCCTGGGCGCCACCCATCCCATGGTGATGGTGTCCCGCTCCGACCCCGCCGAGGCCAAGTTCAACGCCGTGGCCATGGCCGCGCTGCTGGCCTGAGCCCGGCCGGCTTGGTAGTCTGGACCGGTGATGAACCTCGAAGCTTTCTCCATCGGCCCCATCGCCATCCAGCCTCCGCTGGTCATGGCCCCCTTGCATGAGATCACCGACCAGCCCTTCCGCCGGATGATCCGGCAGGTGGGCGGGGTGGGGCTCACCGTTTCCGAAATGATCTCCAGCGAGGCGCTGATCCGCCATGCCCGCAAGGCCCAGGTGATGATGGCCGGGGAGGGCGAGCATCCCTTCTCCATGCAGCTGTCCGGCAGCATCCCGGAGCACCTGGCCGAGGCCGCCCGCATGGCCGAGGCGGCCGGGGCCGACCTGGTGGACCTGAACATGGGCTGCCCGGCCAGCAACGTCACCAGCGGCGGCGCCGGCTCGGCCCTGCTCAAGGACCTCCGCCTGGCGGAGTGCTGCGTGAAGGCCATGGTCAAGGCGGTGCGGGTGCCGGTGACCGTGAAGATGCGCGCCGGCTGGGACAACAGCCAGAAGGAACGGGCCGACTACCTGGACTTCCTGCGCATGTTCGAGGCGGCCGGGGTGCAGGCCCTGGCCATCCATCCGCGCACCCGGGCCCAGCAGTACGAAGGCAGCGCCGACTGGGCCCTGATCGCCCGGGCGGTGGAGTCCGGCGTGGGCTTCCCCATCATCGGCAACGGCGACGTGAACACCCCCGAAGACGCCCTGCGCATGTTCCGGGAGACCGGCTGCGCCGGCGTGATGATCGGCCGCGCCGCCCTGACCAACCCGTGGATCTTCCAGCAGATCCTGAACCCGGACCTGGCCGTGAGCGAACACCAGCGGATCGACCTCTGCATGAGCTTCTTCCGCCTGCTGCTGGAGCTGCTGGAGCCCCGGGAGGCGCTGCACAAGATGAAGAAGATCGGCTCGTGGTTCACCAAGGGGATCCCGGGCGGGGTGAGTTTCCGGCAGAACCTGCACGCCTGCAACGATCCGGTCCTGATCTTCGCGGCGCTGGAACGGCTGAAGGCCGACCGGTAGCTGGAACCAGCGCCCGTGCGAATGCTACCGGGTGATCAGGGCCATCAAGGCCGAGAAGAAGGGCATCAGCACCAGGGCGGGAAGCATGTTGATCACCCGCAGCGGCTTGATATCCAGGATGCGCAGACCCGTGCCCACCAGGATGATGCCGCCGCAGGCGGAGGTGTCCATGATCACGGTCTGGCTGAGCTGAGCGCCCAGCGGATGGGAGACCAGCACCAGGAGCCCCTCGATCAGCAGCACCGGGATTCCGAGCAGCACCACGTTGTAGCCGACGGTCACGGCGAACACGATCGCCGTGAAGCCGTCGAGGATGGCCTTGGCGAACAGGAGCGAACTGTCCCCGCTCAGCCCTTCGCGCAGCGCGCCCACCATGCCCGTGGCGCTGGCGCAGAACACCACGACCAGACTGCTGAAGGTGGCGGCGATCCGGTCGATCTCCTCGTCCGACATGGCGCTGCTGCCCGCGGGCCGGGGCATCCAGCGCTGGGTGTGGTGCGCGATCCGGTGCACCCGGTCCTGCAGGGACAGGTATTCACCCAGGGCGGTGCCCACCACCAGGGACAGCACGATGGGCGCGAAGTGCTGGACCTTGACCGTCAAGGCGATGCCGAGGGCCAGGGCGACCAGGCCGAAGACGTGGGGCAGGCCGGAGCGTATCCGTTCCGGCAGGCGATGGCCGGCGCAACCGCCGGCAAAGCCGCCCACAACGATGGCGCCCGCGTTGAGAATGGGGCCGATCATGGTTCTGCTTTCACAAGGACACAAGGCATCGGCATCTCCCATTCACTCGGTTCAACGCCCGCGCCATCATGCTGTGGATCATCGACTCGAGACTGTCACGACTGGGAACGGGTGCTCATGTCTGCACAAGGAGAACGCTTGTTCATCCTACCGGGCTGGCTCTTATGTTGCAACACCAATTGATCGTCCACGCCTTCGGGACGGAACGGCAGCCGCACCCCCTCAGGGCGCGATCAGCGCGGATGCCGGCGGCAGCGCCGCCCCGCGCAGCGCGTTGACGGCACGCGCCGCTTCGTCGAGCCCGCGCAGCGTGCCCAGGTCCACGGGCAGGGCACGGGCCCGCTGGACCCGACAGCGCCGCTCGAAGTCGCCGGGCATCTCGATGGGCTGGGCCGGATCGGTGCGCCGGGCCGATTGCACATAGCGGATGAACGCCTGGGCTTCCCGCTCGAAGGCGTCGGCGGCGCCGAATCGCGCCGGGTCGAAGACGATGGCCAGCATGTTGTTGTAGAACCCCGGCAGGCCGGGCTCCAGGGGCGGCAGGCTGCCGCCGAACAGGGCGCTTCCGAGCAGGTCGCACACCATGGCCAGCGCGTAGCCCTTGTGGCCGGCCGCGGTGAGCATCGCCCCCAGCGGCTTCTCGTACATGACCGCCGGGTCGGTGGTGGGGCGGCCCTCGTGGTCCATGAGCACCCCGGCCGGGACCGGCACCTTGCGGTTGTAGGCGACCCGCACCTTGCCCAGGGCGATGGCGCTGGAGGCGAAATCCAGCAGGATGGGCGGCCCGTCGCGGCGCGGCAGGCCGATGGTGAGGGGGTTGGTGCCGAACCGGCTTTCCCGGCCGCCGTGCGGCGCGGTGGACGGGGTGCCCACCACGTTGGTGAAATGGATGGAGGCGAAGCCGGCGGCCATGGCCTGCTCGGCCCAGTGGCCCACCCGGCCGAGGTGGTGCGAATGGCGCAGGCCGAGGATGACCACCCCGGTGCACCGCGCGCGCTCCACGGCCAGTTGCATGGCCTGGAACGCCACGGACTGGCCCGCGCCGCGGTTGCCGTCCACCACCAGCATGGTTTCCATGTCGGTGATGACGGAGATGCGCTGGTTGAGCTGCAGCCCCCCGGCCTGCAGCGAGCGCACGTAGCGGCCCACCATGCCCACGCCATGGGAATCGTGGCCGGCCAGGTTGGCGCCGATCAGGTGGTCGGCGATGAGCCGCGCTTCGGGTTCGGCGCTGCCGGCCGCGCGCCAGAGGTCGAAAACCCACTGGCGCAGGGGCTCGGTGGGCAGCAGGACATCGGGTTCCATGTCAGCCCCGCTCGCTGTCAAGGTGGAGCATCGCCGGTTCCGGGTAGCGGGCGCCCGCCGCCGCTCCGGGTGGAACGGCCTGCTCGATGCGGGCCAGGTCCCTGGCGGTGAGCCGCACCGCAAGCGACCCCAGGGCCTCCTCCAGCTGGTCCAGGCGCCGCGCGCCCACCAGGGGCAGGATGTCCTCGCCCTGGGCGGCCACCCAGGCGGTGGCGATCTGCGCCACGGTGACCCCCTTGGTCTCGGCCACGGCGCGCAGGGCCTCCACCAGCGCCAGGTTCCTTTCCAGGTTCGCTCGGGAAAAGCGGGGCATCTGGCCGCGCCGGTCTCCGGCGGCGTTCCGCTCCCGGCTCCAGTGGCCGCTGAGCAGGCCCCGGGACAGCACCCCGTAGGCGGTGATGGCGATGCCCAGCTGGCGGCAGGTGGGCAGCACCTGGGCTTCCAGGCTCCGGGAGATGAGCGAGTATTCGATCTGCAGGTCGCAGATGGGATGGACGGCGGCGGCGCGGCGGATGGTTTCGCTGCCCACCTCGGAAAGCCCGATGTGGCGCACGTAGCCCGCCTGGACCAGCTCGGCCATGGCGCCGATGGTGTCCTCGATGGGCACATCGGGGTCGAGCCGGGCGGGACGGTAGATGTCGATGTAGTCCGTGCCCAGCCGGCCGAGGCTGTAGGCCAGGAAGTTCTTCACCGCCTTGGGCCGGTTGTCGCAGCCGCTCCAGCCGCCCTGCGGATCGCGCTGCTCGCCGAACTTGACGCTGAGGACGATCCGCTCCCGGGACCGGCCGCGCAGCGCTTCCCGGAGCAGCAGTTCGTTGCGCCCGCTGTCGTAGAAGTCCCCGGTGTCCAGCAGGGTGATGCCGCGGTCCAGGGCCGCGTGGATGGTGGCGATGCCTTCCCGGGCGTCGGCGGGGCCATACACGCCGGTCATCCCCATGCAGCCAAGCCCGAGTTCCGCCACCGATGGTCCTGTGCCGCCCAGTTTCCGCTCGCGCATGTGCACTCCCCCTCCCATCTTCCGGCAACGGCCGGGACAGTTCCAGGCGGAATTGCAGCCCGGGGAGGAGGCCTCAGCGCGCCCGGTAGGCGACCACGTCCACCTGGTCCTCCAGGGTGATCCGGTAGAGCCGGGCCGCCTGTTCCAGGTCGGTGACCAGGAAGTCGTCGGTGTTGCCCAGCTTGGCGAGGAACTTGCCGTCGCCCAGGCTCATCAGGAAATGGTCGCCGGCCAGGGCATTGTCGTTGGCCAGGCGCACCAGGTCGCCGAAGGCGAGGGCCTCCCAGGGAATCTCCCGCCACTTGGCGCGATCGAAGAAGGGCCAGAAGCCCATGGTGTCCGTGAAATGGACAAAGTGGTTGAAGGTATAGCAGTTCAACCGGGCGCAGAACCCCCGCGCCACGGCCAGCGCGGCCTCCGAATGGGCAAAGGGGCGGGTGAGCATTTGACGGATCCAGGACTGTTCCTGGCGCGCCTCATGATCCTTGCAGGCCTGATGGCGCATGAGGACCTTCAGGAGGTTGGCGTCCTTGACCGGGCTGCCGAAGCCCACCCGGCGCCGCTGGACCGGCCGGCCGCGGTCCAGATACTCGATGGTCCACTGGACGGGGGCGGGGAAGCGCATGGCGTGGAAGCTGCCGGACAGGTCTTCCTCGGTGCCTTGGTGGTTGTCCATGCGCAGATGAAAGGGATAGTGGGTGCAGTGGTTGACCAGCAGGAAGGGGTCCTCCTGGGAGGCTTCCGGGTCCGGGTCGTCATCCAGCATGCCGCTGTGGGTAGCCGGAGCCAGGTCGATCGCCAGCACGGCCTGCACCGGCTCCCGGGCCCGGAGTGGGGCGAGGCCGCAAAGGGCGAGCAGGGCCAGGAAACGCAAATAGTCTGAAAGGGCGAGGCGCATGGGGTTCCGTTCCGTGAGAGGATCCCGGGCCCGCGGACTGCGAGGGGGGTCTCGCTTCTGGATGCCCTCAGCTTAAAGAAAGTTTCATAGCGAGGTGTGGTGCTTATTGAAATGGGCCGAGGTCTCCTGAAGGGGATGAAGGAGATATAGCAAGCTAGGCAACCTGTCACTTCTTCTTCGTTGCCGCTCAGGTGACTGGGCACCTGGATCTGGATGAGACTGAAAACAGATTCCAGATTGCCCTGGAGGACGCCCAAAGCGGGTTAGGCCCAAGCGGGGCGCCGACCCACCGAAAGGCGCATTGTCTCAGCGTTTCGGTGCGTGCTGCATTGGTCAAGCTCTGGTGGTGGTGGTTCCGATCAGTGGCCGAGCCGGCTTGTCATCATCGCCATTGGAAGAGGGCAGCGATGGATTGCTCCTGGGTGGTCCTCCGCCTTGAATGGTTGGCTCATTCATCTTGATTGAATGAGCCGGATTTACTGGGAAGGATTGACCGTAAGCGTAAACGGATGAGTACTTGCCATATCTGGCATGCGATCCGCTTTATGCCTCTGGCTGTTCCGTCGTCGACACCGCCCGGATCTGAATCCGGATAGGCCCCTGGAATTTAAAACTGACCCGAAAGGACGCTTACCATGAAATGGACTGGTCTATACCTAATAGGGTACTCAATTCTCATCATCGGACTTCTCGCCGGGCTGTGGAAAGCTGGGGTTCTGGCTAGCATCGGTGCAGGCTGGACCATGATCGGCCTTTTGGTCGCCATCGGCATCGGGATTATGATCGCCGTTACCCATAGCGGCACGCGGGAAAACATTAATATCGATCGGAAGTAGTCCCTGTGCCCATTTCCTCCAGAATGGCCCCGACGATGCGGAAGAAGGCGCCATAGAGCAGCCCGGGATGGTTCATGGCCAGCCAGCGCAGTTCGGATGGCAGGGTGAACCCCAGCACCCGGATCGCCCCCACGGTCACCGTTGAGATCGCTCACCGCCAGCCGGCAGACCTCGAGGATCCGCAACCCGGACGCATACATCGTGCAGAAAAACATCCGGTAGGCAGGCGAGGTCCGCATGGAGCCACCATTTAGCGAACTCCAGCTTGATCGAGGGCGGGCCCCGGCCAACAACGCAAGCGGGCAAACCCGGGTGATCGGAAAGTGCTTTCTTGCACCGAGAAAGCCTGTAATGCTCCCTGCTGAGCGAGTGGCGCCGGACTGTGAGCCCGATTGAATGGATGGCAATCGGAATCTCGCATACCATTGCTTCGCTGGCTTTCAAGACGATGCTCATCTTTGGAGTTAATGATGGATCTGCTGTTAAACGGTAAGCGGGCGCTGGTCACGGGTAGCAGCATAGGGATTGGGAAGGCAATTGCGCTTGCGTTGGCGGAAGAAGGAGTGGCTGTGGCCGTGCATGGACGTGATCGCGCGCGTGCAGATAAAGTAGCAAAGGAAGTTATAGCCGCAGGCGGGAAGGCGGCCGTCGTGCTTGGAGATTTGACGAACGATGAGGACGTTAGCCGTATGGTCGATGAGGCCCAGCGCCTGCTCGGCGCTGTTGATATCCTCGTTAACAACGCTGGCGGGTCCGGTGAGAAACAAATATGGGGAAGCACTTCTGTAAGAGATTGGGCGGCGGCATATGATCGCAACGTGTTGGCGGCGGTTCGCGTTACAAATATCCTGTTGCCGAAAATGAGGGCAGCGGGGTGGGGTCGCGTCGTGAATGTGTCGAGTTTGGCCGGAGCGATGCCACCAGCAGCCGGTCCAGATTATTCGGCCTCCAAAGCAGCGATGAATAATATGACGGTCTCGCTGTCCAAGGCCGCAGCCGGTGATGGTGTGACCGTAAACGCCATTTCGCCGGGCACCATCCTCACGCCCAAATTGGAGGCCGCCTTTCGCAAAATGGCGGAGTCGAATGGCTGGGTAGATGGCGAGGCAACTTGGCCAGAGATAGAGCGCGCCGTATTGCCTCATGTCGTCCATGTGCCTATTGGAAGGGTTGGGCAGGCCGCTGACATTGCCCATGCAGTCGCCTTCCTCTGCAGCCCGTTGGCTGGCTATATCACCGGCGTCAATCTGCGGATCGACGGGGGAGTGATGCCAAGCCTTTGATGATCGCCATTGCATGAGAAACCCAGTCGGAGCGTTCGACCCCGGACACCGCCCTCCGGGTGATCCATCGAGCCGACGCCAAATACAATCAGCTCTCCCCCCTGATCGGGCGCCTGGGCGGTGCCAGTCAACGCTAGCGTTAGGCCCATCAAGGCGCCGACGCACCCGGGTACGCAACGAGTCGACGCTTTGGTTTCTTCACTGGCGGGGGACCTCTTGACAGTGTATACATGAGGTGTATACATGTTGCGGAGGTTTTTATGAACAAGTCCAAATCCGAGCCGTTGGCGTTGACCATTTTCAAGTCTGGCAACTCTGCTGCACTCCGGTTGCCTAAAGCCCTTGGATTTGAACCTGGTGAGCGAGTGGTGGCATACCGAGATGGAGAGGCCTTGGTGCTGAGGCATGCCGATGCGATGGGCTGGCCGCTGGGCTATTTTGATAGTTGGGAAGCTTCCAGCATTGAACTACCCGAACGCTCCCCTGCAGGTAGCCGTGATGAACGGAACAAGCGGTTGTTCGGCGAGAAGGGTAGCCTTTGATGACGCGCTTCTTGCTCGACTCCAATTTCTGCATTGCCTGCCTGCGCCGAAAACCCTGGGCTCTCCATGTGCTTGGCCAGGTCCAACTGCTGTCTGTGGCTGTCTCATCAATAACTGTTGGAGAACTTTTGCTTGGCACCTGCCTCGCCGAAGACCCAGGCCGAGAGGCGGCAAAGGTGGAGTCCTTCCTGCGACCCATCCAAGTAATACCATTCGGCAGGGAAGAGGCGTCTCAGTGGGCGAAGCTTGATGCCAGTCTTCGCAAACAGGGGAACCGCATCGAGACTGAAGATGCCATCATTGCGGCCACCGCAATGGCATCGGCGATGACCCTTGTCACCGGCAATGCCAAGCACTTCGGGCGCGTTAAGGGCCTGAAAACTGTTGATTGGGAATTACAGCCTCCTCCTGCATGATCCAGTTGGTGGCAACCTTCGCTTATTCCATGGCGCCGCTGTGATGGAATAACCGGGCATTCGCCTCCGGACCCAGCCCCGGCTCTCCTGCCCAACCGGCCGTCGCCGGCCCCCAACCTGCTGTTCTCCTCCCATCGCGCGCCTGGGGCTGCGCCGCCCAACGCGACCCACGCCCAACGCGGGCGTTGGTCTTTCTTGAAATTATCATGATTAACGAACATATGAATAAAGAATCACTTATTGAGATTCAGTATTGAAAATAGACGATCTTAACTTTTCGTGATTTTTATCACGAAAAAACCAGAGCATGGTCCGGATTCATCCGCTACACTTTTTCTATCCTTCTCGTGACAAGTCGTAACGCTGTGAAATTTATCACGGTGATTCGCCATGCAGAGCGTCTCAGACAAGGTCATCGGCCGGCTCGCCCGTTATCGCGCCCTGCTCATCGAGCGGGACGCGGCCGGGGCGACTTATCTGTTCTCCCACGAGATCGCCGCGGCCATGCGCCTTTCGGATTCCCAGGTGCGGCGCGACCTGATGGCCATCGGAACCCGGGGCCTGCCCAGCCGCGGATACGAGGTGCACGGCCTGCTGCAGGACCTGGACGAGGCCTTGAACCAGAGCAGGGTCCATGGGGTGGCGGTGGTGGGGGCGGGCAACCTGGGCCGGGCGCTCATCGCCACCCTGGAATCCAGCCGGACCAACCTGCGCATCCGCTGCGCCTTCGATTCGGACAAGGGCAAGTGCAACCGGGTCTACTCCGGGGTGAAGTGCTACACCCTGGACGCGCTGGACGAGGTGGTGGCCCGGGAGGGCATCACCCTGGCCATCCTGTGCGTGCCGGCCGGCGCGGCCCAGACCGTGGCGGAACGCATGGTCCACGCGGGGGTTCAAGGAATCCTGAACTTTTCATCCGCAGCCCTGCGGCTGCCCAGGACCATCGCCCTGGAAGAGATCGATATCGCCAATTATCTGGCAAAGCTCGCCTACTTCACCGTTCACCCTTCAAAGGAGCGTCGGAATGGCCGCCATGAAGAGCGTTGAAACCATCCTGATGGGTCACCCCGATGCCGGGCGTGACCATCTCATCCCGATCCTGCAGGAGGTGCAGGCCGCGGAAGGCTACCTGTCCAAGGCCTCCATCGCCCAGGTGGGCGCCCGGCTCCACCTTCCCGCCAGCAAGATCTTCGGGGTGGCCACCTTCTACAACATGTTCCGCTTCCAGCCCAAGGGCAAATACCACGTGATGGTCTGCCGGGGCACCGCCTGCCACGTCAAGGGCAGCAAGCGGGTGCTGGACATGGTCACCCGGACCCTCAAGCTGCAGCCGGGCGAAACCAGCCGGGACGGGCTGTTCAGCCTGGAGGTGGTGGCCTGCATGGGCGCCTGCGGCCTGGCCCCGGTGGTGAACATCAACGGCCAGTTCCACGCCAAGGTCACGCCCATGAAACTGCAACGGATCCTCGACGAATGCCGCGACGAATCCCGCGATGCGTGCCGCAACCAGGAGCTCAGCCATGTCGAGCATTGACGCTTCCCTCAACGGCTGCTGGGAAGTTCCCGGCAAGCCCAGCCCGGAACTGCTGGCCGCGCTCAGGACCGGCCCCCTCGCCGGCAGGTCCGGCGCCGACCTGGACGCGCTGCTCACCGGCCTGCGCCGGGACCGGGTGACCCGCCCGGTGATCTTCGTGGGGGCCGGCACCTGCGGCCTGGGCGCCGGCGCGGCCAGGACCCTGGCCAAGGTCAGGGAGCTGTGCGCGACCATGGAGCTGGACGCCGACATCCGCGAAGTGGGCTGCATCGGCCTGTGCTCCGAAGAGCCCCTCATGGACGTGCAGTTGCCCGGCCGCACCCGGGTGTGCTTCGGCAGCGTCACCGAGGACAAGGTGGAACCGCTGCTCAAGGGCCTCTTCCGGGACGGCCAGGTGAAGGACCAGGTCCTGGGCCAGTTCCTGGCCGAAGGGCAGGCGCCCTGGCCCGGCGTCAAGTCCATGGCCGAGCACCCCTTCCTGGCCATCCAGAAGCGCTGGGTGCTGGCCAATTCCGGCCTGATCGACTTCACCTCCATCGACGAGTACATCGCCCGGGGCGGCTACTCGGCCGTGCAGCGGGCGCTCACCACCCTGACCCGGCAGGAGGTGGTGGACGAGATCCTGGCCAGCGGGCTGCGGGGCAGGGGCGGCGGGGGCTTCCCCACCGGCAGGAAGTGGCAGATGGCCCTGGCCGCGGCCGGCGCGCAGAAGTACATGGTATGCAACGCCGACGAAGGCGATCCGGGGGCGTTCATGGACCGCGCGGTGTGCGAAAGCGATCCGCACCGGGTGCTGGAGGGCATGATCACCGGGTGCTACGCCATCGGGGCCAGCCGGGCCTACATCTACATCCGCGCCGAGTACCCGCTGGCCATCCAGAACCTGAAGCGGGCCATGGCCCAGGCCAAGGACTACGGCCTGCTGGGCGAGAACATCCTGGGCTCGGGCTTCAGCCTGGACATCGTCATCAAGATGGGCGCCGGGGCCTTCGTGTGCGGCGAGGAGACCGCGCTCATGCAGTCCATCGAAGGCAAGCGCGGCATGCCCCGGCCGCGCCCGCCCTATCCCATCCAGTCCGGCCTGTTCGGCATGCCCACGGTGATCAACAACGTGGAGACCTTCGCCAACGTCCCGGGCATCCTGCAGAAGGGTTCCGCCCGCTTCGCGGCGGTGGGCACCCAGGGCAGCAAGGGCACCAAGGTGTTCGCCCTCTCCGGCATGGTGCGCCGCACCGGGCTGGTGGAGGTGCCCATGGGCACCCCCATCCGCGACGTGGTGTTCGCCGTGGGCGGCGGCATCCCCAACGGCAAGAAGTGCAAGGCGGTGCAGATCGGCGGGCCCTCGGGCGGCTGCATCCCGGAACCGGCCATGGACCTGGTGTGCGACTATGAGGCCTTGAAGTCGTTCGGCGCCATCATGGGCTCCGGCGGCCTGGTGGTGCTGGACGAGAACACCTGCATGGTGGACCTGGCCAAGTTCTTCATGGAGTTCATCCAGTCGGAAAGCTGCGGCAAGTGCATCCCATGCCGGGAAGGCACCCGGCAGATGCTGCAGATCCTGCAGACCATCACCCACAACCGGCGGGGCGAGGAGGGCATCGACGCCCTGTTGCGGGTGCGCGGGGTGATGGTGCTGAAGGAGCTGGGCGAGGCCATCAAGGCCAGCAGCCTGTGCGGCCTGGGCCAGACCGCGCCGAACCCGGTGCTGTCCACCCTCAAGTGGTTCCGGGACGAGTACGAGGCCCACATCTACGAGCGCCGCTGCCCGTCCGGAACCTGCCGGGAGCTGGTGGGCGCCCCGTGCCAATCCGGCTGCCCGGTGGGCACCGAGGTGTGGAAGTACGTGGCCCACGTGGCCCAGGGGGAGTACGACGAGGCCTACCAGGCCATCCGTTCGGCCAATCCGTTCCCGTCGGTGTGCGCCCGGGTCTGCAACCATCCCTGTGAAGCCTCCTGCCGCTGCGGCACCACCGGCGGCGATCCGATCTCCATCCGCAACCTCAAGCGGTTCGTGGTGGACCGGGTGGATCCCGCCAGCTTCAAGCCCGCGGTGCGGCCCGCCAAGCCCGACGCGGCCCGGGTGGCGGTGGTCGGCGGCGGCCCCGCCGGGCTTTGCGCCGCCAACGCGCTTAGCCGACAGGGCTACCGGATCACCCTGCTCGAGCGCGAGCAGCGGCTGGGCGGCATGCTGGTGGCGGGCATCCCGGCCTACCGGCTGCCCCGCCAGGTGCTCGACCAGGAGATCCAGAATCTGCTCAACCCGAACATCACCGTGGAATTCGGCAAGACCCTGGGCCGCGACTTCACCCTGGGCGACCTCAAGGGCTACCAGGCGGTGTACGTGGCCATCGGCGCCCACCACAGCAAGCGGCTCGGGCTGCCGGACGACGGGGTGAAGGGCGTGCTGCCCGGCATCGAGTTCCTCAAGGGCTTCAACCTGCTGCACCAGGAACTGGCCCATGGCCGGGTCGGGGTGGTCGGCGGCGGCAACAGCGCCCTGGACGCGGCCCGGGTGGCCCTGCGCCAGGAGGCGGTCAGCGAGGTGACGATCTTCTACCGGCGCACCCGCGGCGAGATGCCGGCCTACGCCGAGGAGGTCGAGGCGGCGCTGGAGGAGGGCATCCGCCTGGAGGCCCTGGTGGCGCCGGTGGCGGTCCAGTCGGAGCAGGGCCGGCTCACCGGGGTCCGGTTCCAGCGCAACGAGCTGGGCGACAAGGACGAGACCGGCCGGGCGCGGCCGGTGCCGATCCCCGGCAGCGAGTTCGTGGCGGAGCTGGACACCCTGATCGTGGCCATCTCCGAAGAGCCCGAAGCCGAGCTGCTCGACGGCCTCAAGCGCAAGAGCTGGGGCGGGCTGGTGATCAACCCGGAATCCTGCCTGGCTTCCGAGCCCGGCGTGTTCGGCGGCGGCGACGTGGTCTCGGGCCCGGGCACGGTGATCGAGGCGGTGGCCGCCGGCAAGAACGCGGCGGTGATGATCGACCGCTACCTCCAGGGCAAGCAGCTCAAGCGCCTGCCCACGGTGGCCCTGCCCACCGACTACCTGCCGCCGTTCAGCACCGGGGAGGAGGAGGGCGAAACCGCCGGCCGGGCCATCCCGCCCCACCTGCCGGTGGCGGCCCGCGCCAAGAACTTCCGGGAGGTGGACCTCTGCTTCCCGGAGGACCACGCCCTGTGCGAAGCCCGTCGCTGCCTGCGCTGCGACCTCGAATTCACCCAACCGCTCTAGACGAGGTAAGCGATGTCAACCCTTGAAGCGAATGGTCAGCAGATCGAAGTGAGGAAGGGCGACACCATTCTCCAGGCGCTCCGGCGCGGCGGAATCCACGTGCCGACCATCTGCCACATGGAGGGGCTGGTCCCCTCCGGCACCTGCCGGATGTGCGTGGTGGAGGTGGAGGGCATGCCCGGGCTGGTCCCGTCCTGCTCCTACCCCGCCGCCGAAGGCATGAAGGTGCACACCAGCACCCCCGTGGTGCAGAAGACCCGCAAGGCGATCGTGGAGCTGCTGCTCAGCAACCACCCCGACGACTGCCTGTACTGCGCCCGCAACGGCAACTGCGAATTGGCCCACCTGGCCCAGGAGCACGGGGTGCGCCAGCGGGTCTTCCGCGGCGAGCGCAAGCGCATGGAGAAGGACATCTCCAGCCCGGCCATCATCCGCGATCCGGAGAAGTGCATCCTGTGCGGCAAGTGCGTGCGGGTGTGCGAGGAGATCCAGGGGGTGGCCGCCATCGACTTCATCAACCGCGGCTCCCGGGCCTTCGTCGGCACCGCCTTCAACGACGGCATGAACGTGTCCAGCTGCATCAACTGCGGCCAGTGCATCATGGTCTGCCCGACCGCCGCCCTCACCGAAAAGAACTACGTGGCCGAGGTGATGCGGGTGCTGGCCGATCCGGGCAAGACCGTGGTGGTGCAGCACGCCCCGGCGGTGTCGGTGTCCATCGCCGAGGAGTTCGGGCTCAAGCCGGGCACCGACATCGACGGCCAGATGGTGGCCGCCCTGCGCCGGGTGGGCTTCGCCAAGGTGTTCGACACCTCGTTCACCGCCGACCTCACCATCATGGAGGAGGGCTCGGAGCTGATCCAGCGGGTGACCCAGGGGGGGGTGCTGCCCATGTTCACCAGCTGCTCGCCGGGCTGGATCAAGTTCGTGGAGGAGTTCTACCCGGAGTTCATCCCCAACCTGTCCACCTGCAAGAGCCCCCAGCAGATGATGGGCGCGGTGATCAAGAGCTTCTACGCCCAGCGCCAGGGGCTCGACCCGCGGGACATCGTGTCCGTCTCGATCATGCCGTGCACCGCCAAGAAGTTCGAAAGCAACCCGGCCGGAGATGGGCCAGGACTACGTGCCCGACGTGGACTACGTGCTCACCACCCGGGAGCTGGCGGAACTGTTCCGGGTGGCCGGGGTCGATCCGGCCGCCCTGGAGCCCGAAGGGGCCGATTCGCCGTTCGGCGAGCGGTCTTCCGCCGGCAAGCTGTTCGGCGCCTCGGGCGGGGTGATGGAGGCGGCCATCCGCAGCGCCTACTTCCTGCTCACCGGCGAGGAGATGAAGGACTACCGGATCCAGGACCTGCGCGGCATGAAGGGCTGCAAGGAGCTGCGCGTGCAGGCCGGCCCGGTGTCGGTGGGCGCCGCGGTGGTCTCCAGCCTGGGCCAGGCGCGCAAGCTGCTGGAGGAGCTCAAGGCCGGGCGCGACGACCTGCAGTTCATCGAGGTGATGACCTGCCCGGGCGGCTGCATCAACGGCGGCGGCCAGCCGCGGGGCGCCAACCCGGAAGCGGTGAAGGCGCGCATGGCGGCCCTCTACGCCATCGACCGGGAGGACCACCTGCGGGTGAGCCACAAGAACGAGGAGGTGC
>JARLGP010000291.1 GCA_031292735.1 Holophaga sp. | reverse complement strand
GGCCGCACCGGTGAGCGCGCCGCACAGCAGCCCGTCCCGGGCCCCGCCGCACAGCCCGCGCACCGCCTGGAGCAGCTGCGGGTTTTCGGCGCCGCGCCATTCCAGCCCCATCTGCACCAGCGCCTCGGCACAACACTGGCCGTCCCGAAGGTGCTGCCGGAGTCGTTGCAGGTCATCCCGCATGATGGGTCCTGGCCCTTGAAAAAACTGCAGCTGCCGTTCAAGGAGGGTTTGGCTTGTGGAGGATTGAGCGATGGTTACACGGCAATATAGCGCCGTGCCAGCGAACCGGCGTTCCCCAATTCAGGCCGAACAGAATTCCCACCGATGTCTTTTCGTACATATAACCTTTGTTCCTGTCCAGGCGAAACAGCGTGCCTGAACTGGCCGCCTTGGGAAAAAGCAGAATCCGCCGCCAGCCGGCCGCCTCAGGACCGGTCAATGACTTTGGTCACAACCGCAGCCCAGGAGCCGGGGGCGAAGAGTAGCTTGGGACCATCCATCCAGCGAGGCCCCATGAAACACAATGCCTATTTCCAGGACAAGGTCCAGAGCCTGAGCCTCAGCGAAAAGGCGGGCCCCGCCACCGTCGGCGTCATAGAAGCCGGCAAGTTCTCCTTTTCCACGGCATCGGAAGAGCGCATGACCCTGCTCACCGGCGCCATGCGGGTGAAACTGCCCGGCGGCGAGTGGAAAGCCCTGACCGCCGGCGAAGGGTTCATCGTTCCGCCCAAGGTCTCGTTCGAGGTGGAAGCCGCCGAGGACGTGGCCTACATCTGCCGTTACCGCTAGCAGTTACCGCAGGAGCTGTCGGCCATCTGGTCCGTATGCCGGCGCTGCTTCACCAGCAGCAGGGTGCTGCCTTCCCCGTTGGTTTCCATCTCCACGGAATCCATCACCTGCTTCATGAAGTAGACGCCGCGGCCGCAGGGCTTCAGCAGGTTCTCCGCCAGGTTGGGGTTGGGCAGCCGGTCCAGGTCCACCCCCCGGCCGGTGTCCTTGATGCGGATCTCCAGCCGCTGGGGCAGCGGGGTGAAGGTCACCTGGATGGTCTTGCGCTTGTCCAGCTTGTTGCCGTGGCGCATGGCGTTGCCGATCCCTTCCTGGATCGCCAGCCAGAGCCGCTCACCATCCTCGTGGGAGAAGTTCATGTGCTTGAGCAGTTCGGACCCCACGACCTGGATCAGGTCGATGAACCGCAAGTCCGTGTTGCAGGTGAGGGTGACAGGTTGGAGCGGAGCTGCGGCCATGTCCAAATATCCTTTAGGAGGGCGATCTCCCGGCAATTAAGGTACTGGGAAATCGGGTCCAGCGGATATAGAAATATCCAAAGGATTTGCCGCCGAGGTCCGGTCCCGGGTAGACTGATTGCTTGACCAGCATGGTCAAGAATGGGAGTGACCGCATGAAGGTGATCCTGGCCAAGACCGCCGGATTCTGCTGGGGCGTGCGCCGGGCCATGGACGCCGTGCTGGAAGCCTCCGCCCGGGGCGAGCAGGGCACGGTCCAGACCCTTGGCCCCCTGATCCACAACCCCCAGGCCCTGGAGCTGATCAAGCGCCGGGGGGTGGCGGTGGCCGCGGCCCCGGAGGCGGTGCTCAGCGGCACGGTGGTGATCCGGGCCCACGGCATCCCCATCCAGGAGCTGCGCGGGCTGAAGGAGCGCCAGCGGCGCGGCGAGCTGAACATCGTCAACGCCACCTGCCCGGAAGTGGCCAAGGTGCACAGCCGGATCAAGAAGTGGAGCCCCAAGGGCTATTTCGTGGTGATCCTGGGCACCCACGGGCATGCCGAAAGCGTGGCCCACCAGAGCTTCGCCGAGCACGGCTCGGCCATCGTGGCCAACATGGAGGAGGCCCGGGCGCTCACCGACGAGCAGCTCCAGAAGGCCCTGGTGGTGGCCCAGACCACCTTCACGGTCAAGGACTTCCAGGCGATCTCCGACTACATCCGCGGCCGCAGCGGGGCCTGCATCGTGGAGAACACCATCTGCGAGGACACCTGGATGCGCCAGGAGGAGGCCCGGGAAATCGCCCAGACCGTGGATTACGTCATCGTGGTGGGCGGCCGGGCCTCGTCCAACACCAAGCACCTGGCGGAACTGGCCAAGGGCTTCGGCAAGCCGGTGCAGTACGTGGAAACCGCCTCGGAGATGGACCTCTCCCCGTTCCAGGGCGGGGAGACGGTGGGGGTCATGGCCGGCGCCTCCACACCCACCTGGCTGGTGGAGGAGGTGGTGGACGTGCTGGAACAGCACGGCAACTCCGGCCGGGCCTCCCGGTTCATGAACGACGCCCTGGCCATCCCGCTGAAGCTGGCGCTGGGCTCGGGCTTCCTGTCCATGGGCATCTGCGCCTGGATCGGGCTGCCCTTCACCTGGCGCTATCCGGCCATCACCGTGGCCTATGCCCTGGCCATGTACCTGCTGACCCCCTACCTGGATCCCCTGGGCCTGGGCGCCAAGGGGCCCGGCCGGGCCCGGCTGCTGGAGCGGAGCCGGCACTTCATGCTGTGGACCTCCTGGACCGCCCTGGCGGTGGCCTTCGTGCTGGCCGCCTCCCTGGGCATCGGCTCCATCCTGGTGGTGGGCGGCGCCTCCCTGTTCGGCCTAGTCTACAAGCAGAACCTGCACTTCGGCGGAACGGTGGTGAGCCTCAAGTCCATTCCCGGCTCCAAGGACGTGGTGGTGGCCCTGGCCCTGGCCGTGGTGGCGCTGGCGCTGCCGCTCTGGCACGACGGCCGGCCCTGGGACGCCAGGGCCTGGTCCGGGATCCTGCTGGTGAGCGCCCTGGTGTTCGCCCGCACCACCACCTACAACCTCCGGGACATGCAGAACGACCAGATCCTGGGCCGGGAGACCCTGCCCATCCTGTTCGGCCGCCGGGTGACCCAGTTCCTGCTGCTGGCCTACCTGGCCGTGGCCCTGGCCGCCACCCTGGCGGTGAGCTTCCGGCACCCCGGCGCCCACCCCTGGCTGGCCGCCGTGGTGCTGGCCGTGTGCTGCGGCTACCCGGCCTTCCACCTGTGGTTCTTCCAGGAACGTTTTTCCGCCGGGAAGGCCAGGCTGGAACCCTGGGTGGAGACCAGCTTCTACCTGGCGGGCCTGTTGGCGCTGGTCTGACCGCCATGCCCGCCCCGGCCGGGAACCCGTTCCATGAGCACATCCCGCGCCAGGCCCTGGCGCTGGCCGGATGGGCGGGGTTCTGGACGGCCCTGGAGGCCCTGCTGCGCGCCCTGGGAATGGGAGCCCGCGGGCAAGGCCTGGTGTTCCTGGCGGTCCTCGCCGCGGCCGGCGCCGCCGGGCTGCTGGCACGTCCCTGGTTGTTCCGCCTGTTCACCTCGGTGCGCTTCGCGGTCACCCAGGGGGCCTTCCTGTGCGCGGCGGTGGCCCTGGGCCTGGCCGCCAACCGCATCGGCGGCCCCGGTCGCGGCGAGGCGGTGTTCCTCAGCCTGTGGTTCTGCGCCCTGCTGGCCGTACTGGCCGCCTCCATGCTCGCCGTGACCTGGAAACGGCGTCCCTACACCCTGGCCCGGCTGGGCTTCCTCCTGGTGCACGTGGCCCCTTCGCTGATCCTGCTGGGCACCCTGGGCCAACGGCTGGCTGCCCCCGCGGGGTTCTGGCTGGTCCAGGCCGGCGGAGCCTGCCTGGTCATCGGCTGCGCCTGGATGTTCTACCTCAAGCCGTGGCTCAAGCGCCGGGAGTCCCGGCCATGACCGGGAACCTGCTCCAGCCGGCGCTCCAGGCCGCGGGCTTCGCCTGCGTGACGGTGGCCGCGGCCCTGGGGGCGTTCGCCCTGCGCCGGTCCGTCCAGGACCCGCAGCGGGTCCTGGCGTGGACCCGGGCCGGCTTCCTGCTCCTGAGCGGGGCGCTGGTGGCCGGCGGGCTGGGCTGGCCCGCACGCCCCGGACAGCTCTGGGGCCTGCTCTGCTGGCTGATCTTCTTCGTGGTGCTGCACGTGCACCGGGTGAAGGATTTCAAGGGCCGCACCGCGCTCATCGCCGGCCTGGCCGGATGGGCCCTGGCGGCCGGCGCGTATTTGGGGCTAAGGTGAGGGCATGACCCATTCCGACCGTTCCTGGGTGCTCATCACCGGCTGTTCCACCGGCATCGGCCGGGCCCTGGTGGCCAGTTGCCGGGAAGCCGGCTGGGGAGTGGTGGCCACCGCCCGCTCCGCCCGGGCCCTGGAGGCCCTGGCCCCGGGCCCGGACCTGCGCTGCCTGGAGCTGGACGTGACCGGCCCCGCCAGCATCGCCGCCGCCGCCGAGGCCTGCGGCGGGCTGCGCCTGACGGCCCTGGTCAACAATGCCGGCTACGGCCAGATGGGGCCGCTGGAGTGGATCGGCACCGAGCAGCTGAGGGCCCAGCTGGAAACCAACGTGCTGGGCCTTCACGCGGTCACCCGCGCCTTCCTGCCCCTGATCCGAAGCAACGCCCGGCCCGGGGAGGGCCGGATCGTGCAGGTGGCCTCGGTGTTCGGCCGAATGAGCGTACCCATGGCCGGCGCCTACTGCGCCTCCAAGCACGCGGTGGTCGCCCTGGCCGAGGCCCTGCGCCTGGAGGAGCCCGGGATCCGGGTGATCCTGGTGGAGCCCGGGGCGATCCGCTCGGAGTTCCGGGGCACCCTGGTCAAGGCCCTGGGCGACCTGCCGGCCCAGGTCCGGGGCACCCGGTTCGAGCCCGCCCTGGCCGCCTATCTGGCCCGGCACGAGGCCCATGCGGAGAGCCACGGTCTCAGCGCCGAAGCCTGCGCCCGGCGGATCACCGCCGCCATGGCCCGCACCCGTCCGCCCCGGCGGGTGGTGATCGGGGCCGACGCGTTCTGGGGGAACCTGGCGAAGGCCGTCCTGCCGGCGGCGCTGTGGGAATGGGGC
>JARLGP010000290.1 GCA_031292735.1 Holophaga sp. | reverse complement strand
GACGCTCCCGGGGATCTCAGGGACGGCCAGCCCATCGAGGTGCGGAAATGAGCGAAACCGTCCATCTGGGACTGGCGGGCCGGCTCGCCAAGACCTTCCTGCGCAGCAAGCTGACCCCGCTCATCGTGGTGGCTTCGCTCATGCTGGGCTTCCTGGCGGTGGCGCTCACGCCCCGCGAGGAGGAGCCCCAGATCATCGTGCCCATGGTGGACATCCATGTGCCGGTGCCCGGCGCCAGCCCCAGGGAGGTCGAAAGCCAGGTCACCACGCCGCTGGAGAAGCGCCTGTGGGGCATCCCCGGGGTGGAATACCTCTACAGCACCAGCCTGCCCGGCATGGCCATGATCACGGTGCGCTTCAAGGTGAACGAGCCGCAGGAACCCAGCCTGGCGAAGATCTACCAGGAACTGGCGGCCAGCCGCGACGTCCTGCCCAGCGGAGCCATGGAACCGGTGGTGCGCCTGCTCACCGTCGACGACGTGCCGTTCCTGGGCCTGACCCTGCACGGCGCCGGCCAGACCCCTGGACAACTGCGGGCCATGGGCGATGCGCTGGCCCGGGAGTTGAGCACGGTGCCGGCCACGGCCCAGGTCAAGGTCATCGGCGGCGCCCGGCGGATGGTGCGGATCGAACCCGATCCCGGCAAGCTGCGGGCCCTGGGCATGAGCCTGGGCGAACTCCAGCCGGCGCTGCGCAGCGCCGAAAGCCAGCTCCCCGCCGGGGTCCTGGTCGACCACAACCGCCGCACGGAACTGGAGGCGTCCGGCTTCGTCCTGGAGGCCGCGGAACTGCAGCGTCTGGTGGTGGCCGTCAAGAACGGCCGCCCGGTCTACCTGGGCGACGTCGCCGGCGTCACCGACGGTCCCGACCCCGAGCCTCCGGTGGTGCTGCACGGCACCGGGGCGGGCTTCGAGCCGGCGGTGACCGTGGCCCTTTCCAAGCGGATGGGCAGCAATGCCACCGCCCTGTCCGAAGCGGTCCTGGCCAAGGTCCAGGCCCTGCGCGGCAACCTCCTTCCCCGGGACCTCACGTTGACCGTCACCCGCAACTACGGCGAGACAGCGGGCGAGAAATCCAATGAACTGATCGAGCACCTGCTCCTGGCCACCCTGAGCGTCATCGTCCTCATCCTGCTGGCCATGGGCTGGCGCTCCGCGGTGGTGGTCGGGGTGGCCGTGCCGGTCACCCTGGCCCTGACCCTGTTCATCACCTACCTGTTCGGCTACACCCTGAACCGGGTCACCCTGTTCGCGCTGATCTTCTCCATCGGCATCCTGGTGGACGACGCCATCGTCGTGGTGGAGAACATCCACCGGCACATGCACCTCCCCGGGCCGCGCAAGAGCTTCGCCCGGGTGGTGGTGGAGGCGGTGGACGAGGTGGGCAACCCGACCATCCTGGCCACCATCGCGGTGATCGCCGCGATCCTGCCCATGGCCTATGTGCGCGGGCTCATGGGCCCGTACATGCGGCCGATCCCGGTCGGCGCCAGCCTGGCCATGCTGTTCAGCCTGATCATCGCCTTCGTCATCAGTCCCTGGGCCTCCCTCCTGATCTTCAAGCCGAAAGCGCACCTGCCCGCCGCCGAAGGAGAGGAACGCCCGGCCGTGGTCGAGCCCGAGTCCCGCTTCACGATCGCCTACCGCCGGGTCATCACCGCCCTCATCACCCGGCCGGCGGTGCGCTTGGCCTTCTTCGGCGGGGTGGTGGTCCTGCTGGTCGCGTCCATGTCCCTGGTGGGCTTCGGTGTGGTGAAGGTCAAGATGCTGCCCTTCGACAACAAGTCCGAATTCATGGTGCAGCTGGACCTTCCGGCCGGAACCCCGCGGGAGGACGCCCTGGCCGTGGGCCAGGACGTGGCCCGGCGCCTGCTGCGGGAACCGGTGGTGCGGGACATCCAGGTCTACTCCGGGGAGGCCGCGCCCTTCACCTTCGTGGGCATGGTGCGCCACAGCTTCCTGCGCCGGGAGGACCGGATGGTGGACATCCAGGTCAACCTGGTGGGCAAGGGAGAGCGCAAGGAGCAGAGCCACGCCATCGCCGTGCGCCTGCGCCCGGAGCTGCTCAAGCTGGCCCTGCCCGACGGCACCCGGATGAAGCTGGTGGAGATCCCGCCCGGCCCGCCGGTCATGGACACCCTGGTGGCCGAGGTCTACGGGCCCACCGAGGCCGAGCGGCTGCGCTTCGCCGGGGAGGTCAAAAAGGTCTTCCGCAGCGTGGACGGCGTCGTGGATGTGGACAGCACCCTCGATCCCACCAGCCCCAAGATCAGCCTGGTGCTGGACCGGGAGCAGGCGGCCCTGCAGGGCGTCGCCCCGGCGGCCGTGGTGCAGACCTTGTCCATGGCCGGGCACGGCGACACCCTCGGCAGCTTCCACGTTCAGCGGGGCTCCACCCAGGTGCCGGTGATCGTCCAATTGGCCAGCGCCCAGCGCCAGCGCCTGGACCAGATGCTCCAGATGACCGTGCCCGGCCTGCGCGGCCCCGTACCCCTGTCCGAGCTGGTCCGGGTCCAGGAGGGGCAAGAGAACGCGCCCATTTATCACGAAAATCTCATGCCGCTGTCCTACGTCTTCGGTGACCTGGCGGGCACCATCGAAAGCCCCGTGTATGCCCTTGCCGCGCTGAACAAGAAGATCGACGCCATCAAGGGCACGGGTGGACAGCCGGTGGTCAGGTTGGGCCTGGCCCACCCCGAAAACACCGAGAACCTGGTGATGAAGTGGGACGGCGAGTGGCACATCACCCTGGAAGTATTCCGGGATCTGGGGCTGGCCTTCGCCGGGGTCCTGGTGCTGATCTATGTCCTGGTGGTGGGCTGGTTCGAAAGCTTCGCGGTGCCCCTGGTGATCCTGGCGCCGGTGCCGCTCTCGCTCATCGGCATCATCCCCGCCCATGGTCTGCTGGGCGCCTTCTTCACCGCCACCAGCATGATCGGCTTCATCGCCGGGGCCGGCATCATCGTGCGCAACAGTATCATCCTGGTGGACTTCATCGAACTCAAGCTCAAGGAGGGCATGGACCTGGAAGCCGCCGTGGTGGAGGCCGGGGTGGTGCGGTTCCGCCCCATGCTGCTCACCGCCGCGGCGGTCATGGTGGGTTCCAGCGTGATGCTGGCGGACCCCATCTTCCAGGGCCTGGCCATCAGCCTGATGGCGGGCGAAGTGGCCGCCACCCTGCTGTCCCGGTTCGCCGTGCCGGTCCTCTACTTCCTCCTGGCCCGCCGTGGCCGGGCCGCCGAACTGCAGCGGCAGGCCCTTCCCGCACCCACCTGCAGAAATGCTTCCAAAGGAGCATGACCCATGAACGTCGATCGCATCGTCCACTCCGCCGCCGGCACCATGATCCTGGGCAGCCTCGCCCTGGCCCGCTGGCACAACCCGAACTGGCTGTGGCTCACCGTCTTCGTGGGGGCGAACCTGCTGCAGAGCGGCCTCACCAACTGGTGCCTGCTGTCCAGCATCCTCGCCAGGCTCGGGGTCGGCACCCAGGGCGCCTGCGGCTTGAAAGGTTGAATCACGATCGTTGCCACGGACCTGAAGCGCATCGCCATGGGCATCCTTCTGGGAGGCGCCCTTGGCTCCACCTATCTCAAGGGCTGTGTCCGGGGTCGAACGCTCCGGTTAACTCACCACCTCGCGCTGCGGCACCCTGTAGCACGAAACCGGCACCTTTGGGATGCGTCGGCACGGAGGTCGGAATTGTCTGGAGACCAAAGATCCCTATTCACTGACTTATACGGTTCATCATCTCAATTCTCCAGAGGACAACATTGTTGCAGCTTTGGCTAAAATAGAGAAGTTGTGCCCTGAGGCTCAATTCGTAAGCGTCAAGGTCACTGAGACCCCGAAATAGCGTCATTTGTTGCTCCATGCTGCCGGTCTGCGATCCGGTTTCATTCAATACTGCTGATCCGCCATCCAAGTGCCTGCAACCCTGACCGCTAATTGTCGAGCTCAATGCGAGGGCTCAGGCTGGGTTCATCATCTTGCATTCTGGTTATCCACATACTTCAGCCACAAGGTAGCTGACGGGATGTTGGAGCTACCGGCGCGATCGTGCGACCTTTGGCTTCGGAGAATCAATCACCTAGAAAAGGGTCGCCAGACGCCGCACCCCTTCCCGGATCCGGGCCGGAGTGAGGGCCGAGAAGCCTAGGATGAAGCCGCTCCCCGGAGCCGGCGCCAGGTGGAAACCGGCCGCCGGGACCAGGCCCACCCCCAGCTCCGCCGCGCGCCGGACCAACTCGCCGTCGGGCCGGGCTACAGAGAAACGAGCCATCAGGTGCATGCCGCCACTGGCCCCGAGGATGGCCACGCGGTCCCCAAAGCATCGGTCCAGGGCCTCCACCAGGGCCTCCCGGCGGACTCCGTATAGGGTGCGCATGCGCCGTAGGTGGCCATCCAGGTGGCCTTCCCGGATGAATTCGGCCAGGGCTCCCTGCTCCAAGACCGGAGCCTGGCGGGATGTGAGTGCCACCGCCCGGGTCAAGGGGCCGGCCAGGGCGGCAGGGGCCACCAGGTAGCCCAGGCGCAGCCCCGGGAACAGTGCCTTGGAGAAGGTTCCGGCGTAGAGCACGGCGCCCGCGCCATCCAGGCCCTGCATGGCCGGGAGGGGCCGGCCCTGGTAGCGGAACTCACTGTCGTAGTCGTCCTCGAACACCATGGCGCCCCGTTCCCGGGCCCAGGTGAGCAGCTCCAGCCGGTGCGCCAGGTCCAGCACCACGCCGGTGGGATACTGGTGGGATGGCGTCACATAGGTCAGGCGCACAGGCGAGCGTTTCAGCCCGGCCAGGTCCAGGCCGTCCTTCCCGATCGGAAGGGGCAGGATACGGGCCCCGTGGGCCAGAAAGGCTCTCCGGGCCCCGGGGTAGCCCGGGTCCTCCATGGCCACCGTCTCTCCCGGATCAACCAGCACCCGCAGGGCCAGATCGATGGCCTGCTGGGCGCCGGACAGCACGATCACCTGGTCCGCCTGGCAGCGCACCGCCCGGGAGCGCCGAAGGTAGTCGGCCACGGCCTCCCGCAGCGGCGCGTGACCCGCGGGGTCTGCCGCATAGGCCAGCAGCTCGGGGCTGGCGGCGCGGCACTGACGGGCCAGTAGCCGGCTCCACAGGGCCATCGGGAACTCGTCCAGGGCGGGGCGGTCAGGCGCGAAGTCGTAGGGCAGGTTCCTGGGGCCACCGGGGTCGCCCAGGCCCTCCAGGCGGCGCCCGAACCCGGAGAGGGCGGGCCGGACCGCCGGATTCAGGTCCCGGTCCGGGGCGTCCAGAGGGGCCAGGTACTCCTCGGGGAGGCTGGCGCAGACATAGGTCCCCGACCCCCTCCGGGCTTCCAGGTAGCCCTCCCCCACCAGTTGTTCGCAGGCCAGGGTGGCCGTGGCCCGGGAGATCTCCAGCAACCCGGCCAAGGCCCGGCTGGAGAGCAGCCGCTGGCCGCGGGTCAGGCGCCCGGACAGGATCGCGCCCCGGATGCCCAGATACACCTGCCGGTGCAGGGCAAGGGCGGAATCTGGATCCAGGAGCAGCGGGAAGTCCATGTGATGGCTCGAATGTGGACTGGTATTGTTGCACGAAAGTGGACCTTGAATAGGGCCACTTGTCTCTCTAATCTCTGATTTTTAGGAGAACGCGCCATGCGACGACACGAGCGGGAAGTCACCGACCAGGCCCTCATCGCCCAGGTCCTGGACGCGGCGGAATGGGGGACACTGGGGCTGGTGTCGAAGGAAGGGCGCCCAGTTCTGGTGCCGCTGAATTTCCTCCACCTGGACGGCCGAATCTATTTCCACGGAGCTCCCACCGGGCAGAAGATGGCTCTGCTGGAAACCGCGGGTGAAGCCACCTTCCTGGTGGTGGACGCGTATTCTCAGGTCCCTTCCTACGCCTTCCACCCGGACCAGGCCTGCCCCGCCACCCAGTTCTTCAAGTCGGTCCTCGTCTACGGCCGCATTGTCCGGGTGGCGGATCCCCAGCGCAAGGCCCAGGTGCTGGACGCGCTCATGCGAAAACTCCAACCGGAAGGGGGCTACCGGCCAATCACCGCGGAGGACCCCCTGTACCGCGCCAGCGTGGACGCCGTCGCAGTCTTGGAACTGAGCGCGGACCGGGTTAGCGCCAAGTTCAACCTGGGCCAGCATCTGCCCGCTGAAAAGCGGGATTCGGTGACGAGCGCGCTGGAAGGGCGGGGCTGCCCCGTCGACCACCGGACCCTCGGCGCCATGACCGAATTCCCTGCCGTCTGACGTATTCAGAGTTCCGAAAGCGAGTTCCTATGCGGGTAAGCGACAGCCATTGGCGAGACGTTGGATGGATCCTCTCTGTTGAGAGGTGTTCTATGGCCATAAACCGCATACAGTTCCAGAAGGGGTTGTCCTTCCGTGCTTTCCAGGCAGTCTATGGCACTGAGGAGCAGTGCTTGGATGCCATGGTGAACACCTCCCCCTTCGGACCTGGTTCGAGGCCATGTATCGGCTCTCCCAAGGCAAGCACTCCATCTCTGCCCTGGAACTCAAGCGCTGCCTTGGCGTCCGCTATCCCACCGCCTACTATTTGAAGCAGAAGATCCTCTGCGCCACGGACGCGGCGGAAGCTGGCAGAACACTCCAGAACCGGGTTGAGAATTTCCTTGAGCAGATTAACGCCTGCATTGACCGGCACGGCCCCAGCCGCATGACCAGCGGAGGAAGGATGATTGAATGATGGCGACAGACGGTTGGATCAGAAACGGGGCCGTGTCCGGGGTCGAATGCAACGGTTACGCATGGCGGCCTTGAATTTATCGCTGAACCCCGCGGCGCAACTGGACGAGGTGCACCCCAATGCCGACTCTTACGGGACCACCCTCAGTCCCATCAACCCGGACAAATACACAGCCTGGACTGGCTCAACAATTGCGCCTTTTAGATCCTCGAGCCGGACTCGAAGGCCTTGGAGTTCTGCGCCACGAAAATCCGCCCCATCCAGTTTGGCGAAAGACATCTGGGCATCACTAAGATCACATCCCTGGAAGATGACACCCCGCAAATCAGCTTCTTGAAAGGAACACCCCCGAAGGTTGCAATCATGAAAGTGCACGCCTTTGAACGAGGTCGAACGGAAATGAGCCAGTGAGAGATTGCAGTCCTTGAACACCGAACTTCGAATCAGGGCCTCGGAAAGATCAAGGCCGACCATCTTGCAACCCTCTATTCTCGACCAGCCGATGTGGGCCTTCTCCCAAGTAGCGTTGGCCAGGTTGCACGCTTCCATTCGGACATCGCTCAAGTCCAACCTTGGGAAAGTGGTATCTGCCATGTTGACCCTCAGAAGTGAACTTCTAGAGAAGATCAGCAAGGTGGCTGTCTGGCCATCGAAATCCTGGCCCGTAAAAGCCAGTGCCTCGTATTTGCCTTCTGGAACCAGATTTGCTTCACCATCAAAGGGCTCGTAGCCTGAGAACCTGGGCCCAAAGTTACGTGAGGGGGAATCCGACCGGTGCTGTGTCACTGCGAAAGCGTATCCCAATTTCGGATGATGGGGCAACCACCATGGAGGAAGGCCCCGATACGTTTAATTTTTGAACGATTCATGCACAAGCTCCCCGCTCGGCCTAACGCCAGCATTGACCGGCACGGCCCCAGCCGCGCGACCAGTGGAGAACGTGCGATTGAATCATCACGGCGGCACAAAGGATGACTCTCAGGGCCGTGTCCGGAGTCGAATGCCACGGTTAGGCATGTCGACCCTGCTTTTTAATTGGAGCACACGATACGACTGGATTGGACGTGACGGAAAGGAATCGGTCAGCAGGTTGCCAGGATGCAACCTCTGACCTATGATGTGTATGGCAGAGCGGAGGTATACACAACATGCGGACCAACATAGTCATCGACGATGTGCTTATGCGTGATGCGCTTAAGGTTACTGGATTGAAGACCAAGAGGGAGGCCGTGGAAATGGGACTTCGGACCTTGCTCCGGCTCCGGAAGCAGGAAGACGTCAGGAAATTCCGAGGCAAACTTCGTTGGGAGGGCAACCTTGACGAGATGAGGAACGATAAATGATATTTGTCGATTCGAGTGTTTGGATCGACTACTTCCGTGGAGCCAGTACGGAACAGGCTGAAATGCTGGACAGCTTGCTTGGAAGTGAACCCCTATTGATTGGTGACCTGGTCTTGGCGGAAGTCCTTCAGGGTTTTCAGAATGATCGGGATTTCAACAAAGCTAAGCAACTCCTTACCTCCTTTCAGACCGTAAACATTGTTGACACGGAGATAGCCATTCAGGCCGCGCGAAATTTCCGTATATTGCGAGGTCATGGCGTAACCGTTCGAAAAACAATCGGCACCTTGATTGCAACTCGCTGCATTAAGAATGGATTTGTTTTGCTCCATAACGATAAAGACTTCGATCCATTTGAAAATCACCTTGGGCTTCGGGTGGCTCACAAGAGAACTTAAAGGAGATCTTGCAGAAACCCAAAAGAAGCTCCATGGCTTCCCACGGTGGGTCGGCGCCCCGCTCGGGCTAACGCCAGCATTGACCGGCACGGCCCCGGCGGCGCTCTGAAGGGAGGAAGGCCGATGGAATGATGATGGCACCTTGAAGGATCGCTTCCGGAGTTTCTACGCGAGTTGAACGGAATCGCCCGTCCCCAGTGTGTTTCCGAGGACGGGTGTGTTGTTGGACTGGCTACAGGGCGCTGATCTTGAGCAGTTCGAAGGCCCTCTTCTGATAGGGGGTGGCTGGCGTCAACCGCCGGAAGGTTGGGAATCCCAGGTTGGACAATCTGCTGGGTCTGGGTGGCCAGAGTATTGAGGACACCCCGGAAGTCTTGGACGGGAAACCCCTCCGCCGTGAGCTTCTTGTTGCGCTTGGTCAATGCGATTGGCGTGGCCCGGGTGGGCGAGACGATGGTCTTGCGGGTG
>JARLGP010000289.1 GCA_031292735.1 Holophaga sp. | reverse complement strand
GCCGCCCGCGCGCGGCGCCGAGCCGGGCGGCGGCGCCGCCACCCTGGCTCCGGCCCTGGTGCGCGCCCTGCTCCAGGCGACTGAGCTGGCCGACCTGGCCGAGCTGCACCGGCTCCTGCGGGAGGTGGAACCGGCCGATCCGGAGCTGGCCAGCCGGCTGGCGCACCAGCTCGATCGCTTCGACTACGACGCCATCCGCAGCACCCTGGGCGCCGGAGGAGGTCAGGATGGATAACCCCGCAGCCAGCATCCTGGTGCTTGACGACGTGCCCGACAACCTCCAGGTGCTGTCGGACATCCTGATCCGGGAAGGGTTCCAGGTGCGTCCGGTGACCAGCGCCGCCATGGCCTTCCGGACCCTGGAAGCGGCGCTGCCCCAGCTGATCCTGGCCGACATCAAGATGCCCGGCATGGACGGCTACGAGTTCTGCCGCCGGCTCAAGGCGGAGCCCGCCACCCGGGACATCCCGGTCATCTTCATCAGCGCCCTGGGCGAAACCAAGGACAAGGTGCGCGCCTTCGAGGCGGGCGGGGTGGACTACATCACCAAGCCGTTCCAGGGGGGCGAAGTGCTGGCCCGGGTGCGGACCCACCTCACCCTGTACGAGCTGGGCCGGTCGCTGTCCCGGCTGAACGGCGAACTGGAGGACCGGGTGCGGCTGCGCACCCGGGAGCTGGAAGCCAGCCTGGCGACGCTGCATCGGGAAGCCGCCGAACGGGCCCGGGCCGAACAGGAGCTGCGCAGCAACGAGGCCATGCTGGAACTGGCACTTTCCTCCGCCGGGATGGGGGTATGGTCCTGGGACCTGCAGGCCGGCACCCGGGCCTTCGACCCGCGCGTGCCGCAGCTGCTCGGAGTCGAGCCGGGCGTCCTGGGCGCCAGCCACGAAACGTTCCTGCGCCTGCTGGGCCCCGAGGACCGGGACGCCGTGGACTCGGCCTGGAACCGGATGCTCCAGGATGATCTCCCCTACGAAGGGGAGTTCACGGTGCGCTGGCCGGACGGCAGCGAGCACACCCTCCAGTCTCGGGGGCGGGTGCTGCGGGACGCCGCGGGCCGGCCGCTCAAGGTGCATGGGGTGATGTGGGACATCACCCAGCGCAAGGCCTCCGAGAACCTGGTGCGGCGCATGGCCGAGGAGCTGGAACAGCGGGTGCAGGAGCGCACCGCCCAGCTGGAATCCGCCAACGTGGAGCTCGAGGCCTTCAGCTACTCCGTGTCCCACGACCTGCGGGCGCCCCTGCGCAACCTCGACGGGTTCAGCCTGGCCCTGAAGGAGGACTACCAGGATCGGCTGGACGAAACCGGGCGGAGCTACCTGGAGCACATCCACCTCAGCGCCCAGCGCATGGGGCAGCTCATCGACGACCTGCTCAAGCTGTCGCACATCAATCGCACGGAGCTGAACCGGATGGTGACCGACCTTTCCGCGCTCTGGGAGCGGATCGCCGCGGACCTGGCTTGCGCCGGAGAGCGGCAGGTGGAGGTGGCCGTCCAGCCGGGAATGCTGGTGCTGGCCGACAGCCGCCTGCTGCAGGCGATGCTGGAGAACCTCATGGGCAATGCCTGGAAGTTCACCTCCAGATGCCCCAGGCCCAGGATCGAGGCCGGTGAGACCAGCCTGCCCGGGGGCGCCCGGGCCTTCTTCATCCGGGACAACGGAGCGGGCTTCGACATGGCCCAGGTGGGCCAGCTGTTCCACCCGTTCCACCGGCTGCACTCGGAGGCCGAGTACCAGGGCACCGGGATCGGCCTGGCCATCGTCCAGCGCATCGTCCACCGCCACGGGGGGCGGGTGTGGGCGGAAGCGGAACCGGGGCGGGGCGCGGCGTTCTTCTTCACCCTGCCAGGCCAGGACGGCTAGCCCGGATCCCGGGGAACCTTTACCTGAAGATATGCATTATTAATGTGCTTGCCTTCAGCCAGGCAGTCCCCGTTCAGGAGTCCCATCCCATGCTGCTAACCCGCTTCCACATGGCCGTTCTGGCCGCGTCGCTGGTCGGCTGCCTCCCCGGGGTGGCCGATGAAACCATCACCAACTGCACCTGCACCCCCATCCAGGTTCAGGTCCGTTCGGTCATGGTGCTGGGCGGCACCCTTTCCTTCGCGGTCCATGCGCCCCCCGGCCAGGCCGCGCAGGCGCCCGTGGCCTGGGGTCCGCCGGCGGCCGAAGGCAAGGAAAACGGCCCCGACCCCCGCGCCACCCCCATGGGAAGTTATGACCAGGGGCGGGAATTCAAGCATTTCGCCTTCATGCTGGCGCCGGGCGGATCCATCAGCGTCGGCACCGAACGCCTGGAGGGCAGCGCCTACTACTTCTCGCTGCGCATGCAGCTCCCGGTGGAAGCATCCGCCGGCGGCCGCGAGGTGTTGATCTACTCGGGTACCAGCAAACCCGCGGACGGCCAACCTGCGGAAAGCTTCTTCTATGGCGCCCGCTTCCAGGAAGGCGTCCCCGGCGCTGCCCCCGCCACCCCCCGGTTCCGGCTGGAAGCCCCCACGGCCGCCAAACCCGGGTTCCGGTTGTGCCAGCCGGCGAGCAAACCCGGCTGCGTGATCATGTAGCCCCCTGGAGAGGTTCAAGACCTGCGTGGCCGGGCGGTGGGAACCCGTCCGGGCGCCGGCCGGAACGACAATGCCCTCCCTGGATCAGGGAGGGCATCCGTGTCCCGGAGTGCTGGCGATCAGTTCGTGGCGTGGGCCGTCACCATCCGCCACTGGTTGTAGCCGGTGAGATCCTTGCACTGGTCGTGGCCATAGACCGTCGAAGTGACTTCGCCGTTCTGGCCGGGGATCTCGGAGGTGTACCGCCCCCAGACCACGTCGCCGTACATGATGATCTCGTCCACGTGGGACCAGAGGGTATACACGTGGGAACCCTCATAGTGGGACGTGCTGTTGATGTTGGTAAGGATCGAGGACAGCCCCATGGGACCGAACGCGTAGCCCGGATAGAAGCCGTTGGTGGTTGCGCAGGTGGGGGTGGAACCGGCGGTGGTGTAGCAGGAAGTGAGGCCCCAGTTGGCGCCGGCGATGCCCACGAAGGTGTCGATGAACGAGGTGAGCGGCGTTCCCAGATTGTAGCTGCCGCCGGCCAGGGCGTCCGAGGCCGTCCCGCCCAGGATGGCCTTGCGCGCGAGGGTCACGCCCATGGAGTGGGAGATGATGTTCACCTTGGCCGCGCCGGTGTAGGCCAGCACCGCCTGGATGAAGGCCCGGGTCTGGGTCAGGTAGGCCTTGGAGTGGTACTGCTGGGAGGCGAGCAGCGAGTCCGCCGGGCCCCAGGTGGTGGCGTACAACTCGGAACTCTTGTAGCCCTTGGAAAGGAAGTACTCGATCGAAGCGGTCCAGCCCGACTGGTACAGCACGCCGGTCCCGAGCGCCTTGTCGGAGTTGCCGTGGATGAAGATGATGGGCTCGTTCACTACCGTGTCCGTGGCGGACTGCTTGCCGCCATAGCTTCCGCCGACCAGGTCGGCCCGCTGGAAGCCATAGCTGCTGTAGCCGTTTGCATTGAGCCACGTGATGAAATCGGAGGTGAGGCCTCCCGCCACGGGCGTGACGGTCTGGGCCGAAAGCCGCCCCGAACCGAGCAGGAGCAGGCCGAGGATGACGAAGAAGATGGTGCGGATTGTTTTCAAGGTTGACCTCCAGGATGAGGGGTGGGGTTGGAAGCCGGAGCTTCCATGGGGAAGAACCTTCAGCTCTGCCACAAGGGCAGTGATTGCATGAAAGCCAAGAGCACGTGCCATGCTTCGCGCACCCTCCGGGACGGCAGGGGCCTTTTTTTAAAATAACAAAACGAACGGTCGGTATTTAGGAAGTTTCATAGGAAACCGGCCATTGTCAATCCCATAACTGCAACTTGAAAATCATGGGACTGAGTCCATGGCGCAACCGGGCGGTGAAATCGCGCTCGTCCCGCAGATCCGGCAGAATGGAGCCATCTGCAGGATGCTTCTTTGGGCGGCACGGCCGAAGCGCAACAGGGAGAATGGACCATGGACATCGGCGTTCCCCGCGAGATCAAGAACGGCGAAACCCGGGTGGGCGCCACGCCCCGGACGACCCGGGTCCTGACGGAAGCCGGCCACACGTTGGTGGTGGAAACAGGAGCGGGGCTGGGCAGCGGTTTCAGCGACGGGGAGTACGCCGCCGCCGGGGCCCGCGTCGTGCCCGATGCCAGCGAGGTCTACGCGTGTGCCATGGTGGTGAAAGTGAAGGAGCTTCAGCCCCCGGAATACCGCAGGCTCCGTCCGGGAACCCTGCTGGCCTGCTACCAGCAGCTGGCCGGGGACGCCGCGCTGCTGGAGGCGGTGCTGGCGGCCCGGGCGACCTGCGTGGCCTACGAAGGGGTGACGGGGCCGGGTGGCGGACGGCCGTTGCTCGCTCCCATGAGCACCATGGCCGGACTGCTGTCGGCCCAGATCGCGGCCTGGGCCCTGCAGCACCGGGAAGGGCCCTTATGCGGCAGCGGGGTGCTGCTGCCCTGGATGGAGGGCATTCCCCAGGCCCGCGTGCTGATCGTGGGCGACGGCAGCGTCGGTGGCGCGGCCGCGGAGGCCTTCCTCGCCCTCGGATGCCAGGTGACGGTGCTGGGCCGCTCCCCCGCGCCGGCGAAGCGCCTGGAACAGCGCCTGGCCGGGTGTGGACGGGGCACCCTGCGTACGGCGCTGTCCACCCCCGCCGAACTGGCTGTCGGCACCGCCGAGGCGGACGTCGTGGTGGGCGCCGTCTCGGTGCCTGGACGGCTCGCGCCCAGGCTCATCACCCGGGCCATGCTGCGCGCCATGCGGCCTGGCTCGGTTTTCATCGACATCGGGATCGACATGGGGGGCATCGCCGAAACCTCGCGGCACACCAAGCTCTCCGATCCGATGTTCGTGGAAGAGGGCGTGCTCCACTACTGCGTGCCCAACATCCCGGCCCTGGTGCCCCGGGCCGCCACCCAGGCTCTGGCCAGCGCCACGCTGCCCTGCCTCGGCCTCCTGGCCGAACGCGGTCTGGATGGCGCGCTGGAGGCCATGCCGGGCCTGCGCGACGGTCTGCTCGTCCATGACGGGCGGGTGGTGCACCCGGGCCTGGCGGCGGACACCGGGCGCGAGTTCACGGCCTACCGCCCCGAGGTCCGGCCATGATCCTGACCGACGAAGGCGGGCCGCGCCCCGCGCTACGGGCTGCACCGGCCCGAGCACCGGCGGGCGACGGTGGTGGTGGACAGCTCGGCCCTGCCCGCCGGGCTCAAGGCGCTCGACGAATTCTGGCCGGTGCTGGGCGCCTGGTACGGCCGCACCCTCGGCGAGCGCATCGGGGTCCTCGAAGGGCTGGCCGGCTTCGCCACGGAGGACCGCCTGAAGGCGCTGGGGGCCGCATCGGCGTCCTTCGGCAGCGTGTCCCTCTTCCACATGGCGGGGGTGACGCCCGAAGCGCCCACCACGGCCGCGATCCTGGCCCCGACGCCGCACGTCGAACGCATCGCGCTCACCCCCGCGCTGATCCGGGAGGCCCGCGAGCTGCTTTCCACCACCGCCGACGAGCACGTGGATGTGGTGGCTGTGGGCAGTCCCCATCTGTCCTACGAGGAATTCGGAGAACTGGAGCGGCTCATCGCGGGGCGCCGCCTGCGGCTGCCGTTCTACGCCAACACCAACCGGCTCGTGGTCAGCCGGCTGGAGCAGGAGGGCCGGTGGCAACCGCTGCTGGAGGCCGGGCTGATCCCCGTGGTGGACACCTGCATCGTGGTGACGCCCATCCTGCCCGAACCGGCCGGCGTGCTGCTCACCAACTCCGGGAAGTTCTCCTGCTATGCCCCCGGGAACACCGGCTACGCCGTGCGGTTCGGCAGCCTTTCGGCCTGCGTGGAGAGCGCCGTGGCGGGTCGGCTGGTGCGGAACGAGGAGGCCTGGTGGTGAGCGTCTCCGTGCTGTTTCCAGGGGAAGCCTCGGTTCCGCGGCTGCCGGACGGCACCTGGGTGAGCCTGGGCCCTACAGGGCTCGGCCGGGCCGTCTCCCGTGGCCCGGGAGGCGCCTGACCATGCTCCGCCGCACGCGCCGTCGGTTCCTGATCCGGATCTCGAACCTGGAGTTCCGGCTGGGCATCCGGATTGCGGTCACCGCGGTGCTGGCGGATCTGGATGCCGCGGTCGCACGGGTGGCCACGGCCTACGAGGACGTGCGCGGCGATAAGGGGACCCGGATCTTCTCGAGCCAGGAGGTGTTCCGGTTCCTGGGGGTGCTGTACCTTTGCGGTGCGCTGGCGCGGGCCTTGAACCAGCTGGCCCGGGAGGACGCCGGAACGGCGCTGCCCATCGGGGTTGGGGTCTGACCGGGCCGCTGCGGAAGGAAATGCGGCAGGTCAGGACTTGAATGCATTGAGATCGAAGACGGGCACCCGTCCCGCGGCCGGATTTGGAAGGGTACCATCGATTTGCGCCGCCCTTTTCCTGTCGTGCTTTTGTCCCATGGATATTCCATGAGCATCAAATATGTTATTGTTTTTTCCATGCGAAACCTCCGGCCTGGAACCCTATTGACGCTCCTCCTCGTCCTGCTCCTTGGGGGGGCAGGCTGTTCAAGCGGATGGGAGAGCGCTCCGGTTCCCGTCTCCATCGCGGTGACGCCGGTGTCGCCCAGCATCCCCCAGAACGCCACCCTGGCGTTTACCGCGACCGGGACCTTTCCCGACGGCACCGCCCAGGACCTGACCGGCAGCGTGGTCTGGAGCGCGGGGGACAGCCTCGCCACCATCTCCAACGCCCCGGGTTCGCGCGGGGTGGCCACGGGAGTGGCTCCGGGGTCCACCACCATCACCGCCACCTTCGACGGCGTGTCCGGCTCCACCGGCCTCACGGTGACCGCGGCGCCGGCGGTCAGCCTCGCCGCCCAGTCCGGCACGCTTACCAGCGGCACCGCGGGTAACGCCACCTTCGCCGTGACCACCGCCCGAATCGCCGATGGGGTGGACGGGACTGTCACCTGGTACGCGGATGCCTCCGGGACCACGGAGGGAGCGGCTCCCGCCGGGATCACGCCCACGGTGGCCGGCGTTGCCTCCGACGCGTCCACGGTCACCATGGCCATCGACCCGTCCGCCGCGGCGGGAGCGTACTATTTCAAGGTGACCTTCGGTGCCACGGCCTCCTCCCTGGCGACCTTGACGGTTGGCCAACCGGTACCTACCGTCAGCCTCTCCGCCCAGTCCGGCACGCTCGCCAGCGGCACCGGGGGAACCGCCACCTTCACGGCGACCACCGCCAACATCGCCGATGGGGCCTCCGGTTTCCTTTCCTGGTATTCGAGTTCCGCCGGGACGACGGCCGGAACGGCCCCCAATGGGATCACGATCGTGGGGACGGGCCTCGTCTCTGGTGGGGCCACGATCACCATTTCCGCCGGTCCCTCCATCGCGGCGGGGACGTACTATTTCAAGGCGACCTTCGGTTCCGTGGCCTCCCCGGTTGCGACGCTGGTGGTTGATTGAGCCGCCGGGATGGAACACCCCTGGGCTTCCGGTCTCCAGCCTCAGGCATCGTGCCTGAATAGGTTGGCCTCGCCGCTGGAGCGGGCAGGGACGCGGAGGCCATTGATGAGCAGAGTCACCATGCGCCGCGTTTGAGCGAAGTCCAGCGAGGTGGCAGGGCCGGGTGGCGTATGTCGGCGAGGGCAAGAACCGGTTGCCCGCTGCGCACGTTTCCGACGTCGTCCGGGTTTACCGGCTGGCGCTCGAGAATGGCCAGCCGGGCCAGCGATACAACGCCGTGGGTCCTCAATTTGGGCAAGAGCCCGTGCCCATGGCATTCTGATCGATGCCTTGAAGACAAGGATGGTTCCTGGACTTACCGTGTTTATAGGTTAAGATATTTATTTACAGTAATAACGATTTGAAACTTTTTGCATTACTTTGTCATTCTTCCCCTAGCACCGGCCGTTCCCCACCGGCCGGCAGGCAGGAGGACCATGGACGAAAAACCGCCCGACCTGTTCCGTCGGCAGGCCCTGCAGCATCACCTGCAGGGCGAGGAAGGCCGGGGCCTGGTCCGGGTCTCCCCGCCGTGGACCTGGGCCCTGCTTCTGGTGCTCCTATCAGGGGCCGGGACCGCGCTCCTGGCCTCCATCTTCGGCCGGGTGGAGGTGAACGGGCGGGCCCGGGGGATCCTGCGGCCCCGCTCCGGCATCCGGGTGGTCATCGCCAAGCTGGACGGCACGGTGGGCCAGGTGGAAGTGCGCTCCGGCCAGCAGGTCGCGGCCGGCGCCGTGCTGGTCCGGATCGAGGCGCCCCCGGTCCAGGCCCAGTTGCTGGAGGCCAGGCGCCAGGTGGAATCGGTCCGGCGCCATTTCAAGGTCACCGCCGCCCTGCAGGACCGGAGCCACGCCGAGCAGACCCGGAGGCTCGCCGCCCGCATGGCCAGGCTCAAGGAGCAGGGCCAAAGCCAGCGCCATTCCATCGCCATCACCGAACTGAACCTGCAGCGCAGTCTGGCCCTGGAACGGCAGGGCGTCCTGAGCCCCGCCAGGGTGGACGAGGCACGGGAGGCCTTGGCCCAGGCCGAGCGTCAGCTCAGCCAGTCGGAGCAGGCCCTGGAGACGGCCTCCCAGGAATGGGCCACGCTGGACTATGGCCGCCAGGACAGCCTCTGGCAGCGCCGGCAGACCATCCTGGGCGCGGAGGTCCGGGCCGAGGCGCTGGCCTTCATGCTCGGCCAGACCCTGCTCAAGGCGCCCGAAGACGCGATGGTGGAAGCGATGCTGGTCAAGCCCGGGGAAGTGGTCAAGGCCGGCCAGGCGCTGTGCAAGCTCATTCCCCGGAATGCCCCGTTGGCGGTGGTGGCGTTCCTGGAGGAAAAGGACCGCGCCTTCGTCCGTCCGGGAGATGATGTGCGGCTGGAACTGGATCAGCTGCCCTACGCGGAATACGGGACCGTCCGGGCCCAGGTCGAACGCATCAGCGATGACCTGGCCTCGGCGTTCGAGATCCACGAGGCGCTGGGCGACAACCCGTTTCCGAACGTGCCGACCTTCCGCGTGGAGCTGCGGCTGGCCGACACCCGGGCCGTGGAGAAGGCCGGGATCCCCCTGCGCTCCGGCATGCTGATGAACGCCCGGTTCACCCTGAGACGGCAGCGGCTGATCACGCTGGTGCTGGATCCGCTGCGGAAATGGATGCGCTGATGGCCTGGATGGGGCGGTCCCGGAAGCGGGTGGAGTTCATCGCCCAGATGGAGGCCACCGAATGCGGAGCGGCCGGGCTGGCCATGATCCTGGCCTTCCACGGCCACCACGCGCCCCTGCCGGAAGTCCGCCAGGCCTGCGGCATCTCCCGGGATGGCGCCAGCGCGCTGGCGATCATCACGGCGGCCCGGTCCTACGGTCTGGAGGCGCACGGGGTGCGCCTGGAGTTGGAGCAGCTGCCCGGCCTGCCGCTGCCGGCCATCCTCCACTGGGACTTCGACCACTTCGTGGTGCTGGAACGGATGGGCAGGGCCGGGGCCACCCTGGTGGATCCGGCCCATGGGCGGCGGCGGGTGGACCTGCCGGAACTGGGGCGCCGTTTCACCGGCGCGGCGCTGGTGTTCGGCCCCACCGCGGCCCTGGCCCGCCGGCCCAGGGTCAGGCCCAGCCTGGCCAAATACCGCGCCGTCTTCCGCCGCAACCTGCCCGGGCTGGCCCAGATCCTGCTCGCCACCCTGGCCCTGGAAGGGGTCGGCCTGGCCTTTCCCGTGGCCAACCAGCTGCTGCTGGACCGGGTGGTGGTGCCCCGGCAGGAGCCCTGGCTTTGGGGTCTGGCCATGGGCCTGGGCCTGGCGGTGGCCGCCACCGGCGCCCTGGGGCTGGTGCGCGGCTGGGTGGCCCTGAACCTGCAGCTGGAACTGAACTTCGCCCTCATGGGGCGGTTTCTCGACCACCTGCTCCGGCTGCCGCTGGGCTTCTTCCTGCAGCGCGATCCGGGCGACCTGGTGCAGCGGGCCCAGAGCAACGCCGAACTCCAGGATCTGCTCAGCGCCCGGGCCGTCGCCGCCTTGCTGGACGGTTTCCTGCTGCTGGGATTCGCGGCGTTGATGATCGCCTACAACCCCATGCTGGCCGGATGGGTGATCGCCATCAGCCTGATGGAGGTGGTCATGCTGGCGGTGTTCTGGGACCGCAACCGCCAGGTGCTCGCCTCGGGGCTGGCGGCGCAGGGGCGCGAGGGCGCGGCCATGCTCGAGGCGCTGTCCGGGCTGGAGGCGACCAAGGCCTGCGGGGCGGAGGGGCGGATGGTGCAGCGTTGGGCGCACCGGATGACCGAGCGGGTCAACCATGGGCTGGAACGCCAGCGCCTGGCCCGGGTTTCGGGCGTGTTCCTGGGCCTGTTCCAGGGGGCCACCGGCCTGCTGGTGTTCGCCGTCGGGGGCCAGGAGGTGCTGGCCAACCGGATGACGCTGGGCACGTTCGTGGCCTTCCTCACGCTCCAGGGCCTGTTCACGGCGCCCATGGGCTCCCTCATGGGCGCCGTCCTCCAGCTCCAGTCCCTGGGCACCCACCTCCGGCGCCTGGACGATGTGCTGGAAACACCGGTCGAACCCACCGGAACCCTGGATCCCGGCCGGCTCAAGGGGGCCATCGAGCTCCAGGACGTCACCTACCGCTACGCTCCAGGGGGCAACCCGGTGCTGGACGGCATCAGCGTCCGGATCGCGCCCGGCGAGAAGGTGGCCCTGGTGGGGCCCACCGGGGCCGGGAAATCGACCCTGGCGCGGCTGTTCCTCGGCCTGCACCTTCCGGACCAGGGGACTGTCCGTTTCGACGGCCGCGACCTCCGGAAGCTGGATCTGGCCGCCGTGCGCAACCAGGTGGGGGTGGTCATGCAGGAGAACTTCCTGTTCGACGACACGGTCCGCGCCAACCTCGCCCTGCACGACGACGGGTTGCCCCAGGAGCGGCTCCAGTGGGCCGCGCGGATGGCCTGCGTGGAGGACGTCATCGGCAACCTGCCCCAGGGGTTCAGCAGCCGGGTCGGCGAGAACGGCGCCCTGCTCTCCGGCGGCCAGCGCCAGCGCCTCTGCCTAGCCAGGGCCCTGGCCCATGGTCCGGCCATCCTGCTCCTGGACGAGGCCACCAGTTCCCTCGACCCGGAAACCGAAGCCCGGGTCCATGCCAACCTCGCCCGGCTCGGCTGCACCCGGATCATCATCGCCCACCGGATGGCCACCGTGCGCGACGCCGACCGGATCCTGGTGCTCCAGGACGGGAAGATCGTCCAGGCCGGAACGTTCCGGGAGCTCCAGGGGCCTCCCGGGCTGTTCCGCGACCTGCTCGCGGCGGCGGGGCAGGGAGATGCCTGAAGCCGAGCCGCTTTCCGGTTTTCCCGCGATTGAAGCGCTTTGGCGCCTCCTGGTCAGGCTTGGCCACGAAACCGGTTTCCAGGCGTTCCAGGACGGCCCCTGGGCCGGCCCCGAGCCCGAGCAGATGGTAGAAGCCATGGCCACGCTGGGCATCCAGGGGCGGGCCGCCCTGCTCCAGGGCGAGGACCTCCGCTTCCTGGACCGGCCCACCCTGGTGGAACTGCACGGAGGCACCTGGGTCCTCCTGCTCGACGTCCGGAAACGGCGGTTCCAGCTGGAAACCCCCGAGGGCATCCGGTGCCTGCGCCAGGAAGCCCTGGCTGGCCGGATCTCCGGCAAGGTCCTGGACCTTTCGCCCGCGCTCCCCCCGGGTGCCACCCTGTGGGCCCGGCTGAAACCGCTGTTCCTGGGCCAGCCGAAATGCCTGCTGCAGCTCGGGGTGGCGCTGCTCGTCCTGCAGGGCATGGCCCTGGTCACCCCCGCCATCACGGCCCTCGTCATGGACCGGGCCCTGCCGGATGGGGCCCGTTCCCTCCTGGGCCTGGTGCTGGCCGGGATGTTCCTGGCCACGGTCCACCAGGTGTGGATCGGCTGGATCCAGGAACGGGCGCTGGTTTTTCTCGCCACCCGGGTGACCGTGTCCGCCGAACGCGGCTTCCTGGAGCATGCCTTGCGGTGCCCGTTTCCCTTCCTGCAGCGCTGGACCCTGGGCGAGCTCATGCAGGCCTTCGGGGGGTTCGCAGCGGCCCGCGAGCTGCTGCCCACCCGAACCGTGGGCGTCTTCCTGGGCGGAGCCATGGGGCTCATCCACCTGGCCGTGATGTTCGCCCTGCTGCCGGGCCCCACCCTGGTGATCCTCCTGGGCACCGCGCTCCTGGCCATGATGACCGTCGCCGTGGGCCGCATGGAGGCCAGGCTGCAGGCCAGACAGGTGGAAGCGGCGGCCCGGGAGCACAGCCTGCTGATCGAGCTGGTGGCCGGCATCGGCACCCTCAAGGGGGCCGGGGCGGAGGGCAAGGCCCTGGGCCGCTGGCGGGGTCGCTGCCGGACCGTGCTGGGCCTCGAATTGACCCGGGGCCGGATCAACCTCGGATCGGGGCTGGCCATGGGCCTGGTGAGCCAGGCCCTGGCCATCGGCCTGTTCACCTACGGCGGCCGGCACCTGCTGGACGGCACCCTGAAGGCCGGCAAGCTGTTCGCCTTCCTTCAGCTCAGCACCGGGTTCACCGGTTCCTTCCTGGCCGTGGTGCACACCAGCCTGACCCTCATGATCCTGCGGCCCCAACTGGCCAAGGCCCAGGACATCCTCTCCCAGGAGCCCGACCCTCGGCCCCGGCGTCCACCCCCCGCCACCCGGGTGTCGGCGACGCTGGAGGACGTCTGGTTCCGCTACAGCCCGTCCGGTCCGTGGGTGCTCCAGGGCTATGACCTGCGGGTCGAACCCGGCGGGAAGGTGACTCTGGGGGGGCCTTCCGGATTCGGCAAGACCACGGTGCTCCGCCTGCTGGCGGGCCTTTATGCGCCCGAAAAGGGCAAGGTCCTGGTGGCGGGGCGCGAGCCCAGGGACGTCCGCCACCATCTTCTGTACCTGCCCCAGTTCGTGCGGATCTTCGGCGGCTCGATCCTGGACAACCTGCGGATCTTCTCCAACGGCGCGCCCGTGGAAAAGCTCATGGAGACCGCCGGCACCACCGGGCTGCGGGCGCTGGTGGACACCCTGCCCATGGGGTATCAGACCCTGCTCCCGCCCGGCGGGAGGAACCTGTCCGGCGGCCAGCGTCAGCTGGTCGCCCTGACCGGCGCCCTGGCTTCGGGACGGCCCCTGCTGCTGCTGGACGAGGCCATGGC
>JARLGP010000288.1 GCA_031292735.1 Holophaga sp. | reverse complement strand
GCCTGGGCAAGCGCGGCCTGGGCCCGCTCGGTGGCGCGTCGATGGCGATGCTCAACAGCGCGGCCGAGATCGCCGGGGCCCAGCTGGCCCGCCGCGCGCTCGAGGCCCTGAGAGACTGAGTCCGAGGGTCAGTAGGGCCAGGCCCAGTCGCGGATCTCCGGCGCGTCTTCGCCCTCGGCCCGAGTGTAGGCCCGAGCTTCGGTCCGCCTGTCCTGCATCAGCTGGCGCACGTGGCCGGCCTTCGGGGCCAGCCCGGGGATCCGGTCTATGGCGTCGATGACGAGATGGAAGCGGTCCAGGTCGTTGAGCACCGTCATGTCGAAGGGAGTGGTGATGGTGCCCTCCTCCTTGTAGCCGCGCACGTGGATGTTGCCGTGGTTGGCCCGGCGGTAGGTGAGCTTGTGCACCAGCGACGGGTAGCCGTGGAAGGCGAAGATCACCGGCTTGTCCGTGGTGAACAGGCGGTTGAACTCCAGGTCGCTCAGCCCGTGGGGATGCTCGGAGGCCGGCTGGAGCTTCATCAGGTCCACCACGTTCACCACCCGGACCTTCAGCTCGGGGAAGTGCTCGCGCAGGATGGTGACGGCGGCCAGGGTCTCCAGGGTCGGCACGTCGCCGCAGCAGGCCATGACCACCTCGGGTTCGCTGTCCTGGTCGCTGCTGGCCCAGGGCCAGATGCCGATGCCCTCGGCGCAGTGCTTCACCGCGGCCTCCATGGTCAGCCACTGGGGCGCCGGATGCTTGCCGGCGATCACCACGTTCACGTAGTGCCGGCTGCGCAGGCAGTGGTCCATGACCGACAGCAGGCAGTTGGCGTCGGGCGGCAGGTAGACCCGCACCACCTCGGCCTTCTTGTTCACCACGTGGTCGATGAAGCCGGGATCCTGGTGGGTGAAGCCGTTGTGGTCCTGGCGCCACACGTGGGAGGCCAGCAGGTAGTTCAGCGAGGCGATCCGCCGCCGCCAGGGCAGATGGGCGGTGATCTTCAACCACTTGGCGTGCTGGTTAAACATGGAGTCGACGATATGGATGAAGGCCTCGTAGCAGTTGAACAGGCCATGGCGTCCGGTGAGCAGGTAGCCTTCCAGCCAGCCTTCGCACTGGTGCTCGCTGAGCATCTCCATCACCCGGCCGCTGGGGGCGAGCCACTGGTCGTCCGCCTCGGTGGCGGCGTCCCACTGGCGCTCGGTGGCCTCGAACAGGGCCTCCAGGCCGTTGGAGAGGGTCTCGTCCGGGCCGAACACCCGGAAGTTCCGCTGCTCCTCGTTCAGCCGGGTCACCTCGCGCAGGAACCGGCCCAGCACGTGGGTGTCGCCGATGCCGGGGGCCCCGGGGTGCGGGACCTCCTCGGCGAACGCGCGGAAGTCCGGCATGCGCAGGTCGCGCAGCAGGAGCCCGCCGTTGGCGTGGGGATTGGCGCCCATCCGCCGGTCGCCCTCGGGCGCCAGGGCGGCGAGCTCCGGCATCAGGCGGCCCTGGGCGTCGAACAGCTCCTGGGGCCGGTAGCTGCGCAGCCAGTCCTCCAGCAGCTGCAGGTGCTCGGGGTGGGTCGCCGGGTCGGAGATCGGCACCTGGTGGGCGCGGAAGCTGCCTTCCACCCGCAGGCCGTCCACTTCCCGGGGGCCGGTCCAGCCCTTGGGCGAGCGCAGCACGATCATCGGCCAGCGGGGCCGTTCCCGGTTGCCGTGGTTGCGGGCATCCCGCTGGATGGTGCGGATCCGCCCCACGGCCTGGTCCAGCGCCGCGGCCATGGCCTCGTGCATCAGCGCGGGCACCTGCCCTTCCACGAAGATGGGGTCCCACCCGTAGCCGCGCAGGAGCTGTTCCAGCTCCTCGTGGCTGATGCGTGCCAGCACGGTCGGGTTGGAGATCTTGTAGCCGTTGAGGTGCAGGATCGGCAGCACCGCGCCGTCGCCCACCGGGTCGAGGAACTTGTTGGAATGCCAGGCGGTGGCCAGCGGACCGGTTTCCGCCTCGCCGTCGCCCACCACGCAGGCGACGATCAGCCCGGGGTTGTCGAACACCGCGCCGAACGAATGGCTGAGGGAATAGCCCAGCTCGCCGCCTTCGTGGATGGAGCCCGGGCATTCGGGCGAGGCGTGGCTGGGGATGCCGCCGGGGAACGAGAACTGGATGAAGAGCCTGCGCAGGCCTTCCTCGTCCCGGCTGATGTCGGGGTAGATCTCGCTGTAGCTGCCTTCCAGGTAGGTGTTGCCCACCACGGCCGGGCCGCCGTGCCCGGGGCCGGACACGTAGATCATGTCCAGGTCGTACTGCTTGATCACCCGGTTCAGGTGCACGTAGATGAAGTTCTGGCCCGGGGTGGTGCCCCAGTGGCCGAGCAGCATGTGCTTCACGTCGGCGAGCGCCAGCGGCCGCTTCAGCAGCGGGTTGTCGCAAAGGTAGATCTGGCCCACGGACAGGTAGTTGGCCGCCCGCCAGTAGGCGTCCATGCGGGCCAGCAGGTCCTTGTTCAAGGTGGTGGTTACCATGGTTCGTTCCTTCCCGAAGATGACCTCATCGCTGCCAGCAGATCCATGGGGCTTCCAGGGGGACCGCGGCCCCCGGGCAGCGCGCCACCGCCCGGACGGTGTAGTCGGACAGCGGCCGGGCCGCGGGCACGGCG
>JARLGP010000287.1 GCA_031292735.1 Holophaga sp. | reverse complement strand
CTTGTGGACATCCAAGCCGACAAACTTATACTTTTCCATGGCCTGTCCCTCCTCAATTGCGGCTCTGAGCCGCCGGTTGCAAGAGCCCCAAGCTTAATCCGCGTTGCTTGAGGTGGGACGGGTCAACTCATGATGTCTAGAGCCGGAAGCGGGCGGAGGCGGTGGACAGGGAATCGGCCACCTGGGCCAGCTCGTGGGCCGTGCGGGCCACCTCTTCCACCACGGTGGCCAGCTCATGGGTGGCCGTGGCGATGCGGGAGGCCCCCGCGGCGCCCTCCTCGACCCTCTGGGTCACTTCGTTGCCGGTGCGGGCCTGCTCCTCGGCGGCGACCCCGATCTCGATGACCATGCTGGAGATGGCCCGGATCTCGGCGGCGATGTTGTTCAGGGCCTGGCCGGAGGCCTGGTAGGACTGGGTTCCGGCCTGGACACTGGCGTTGCTCTGCTCGATGAGCGAACCGATCTCCTTGGCGGAAGCGCTGGAGCGTTCCGCCAGCTTCCGGACCTCCTCGGCCACCACCGCGAACCCCTTGCCCATGTGCCCGGCCTTGGCCGCCTCGATGGCGGCGTTCAGGGACAGCAGGTTGGTCTGCCGGGCGATCTCGCCGATCACCTGGATGGCCTTGACCATCAGGTCGGTGCTTTGGCGGATGGCCTCCATGGCGGAACGGGCCGAGGCCTCGGCCTCCTCGCCCTTCTGGGTGAGGCTCACCACCGATTCCACCCGGCGCTCCACCTTGCGCACGTTGGCGGTCACTTCGGTGATGGAGGCGCTGAGCTCGGTCATGCCGGCGGCCATGCTCTGGGCGCTGGACTGCTGCTGGTTGGCGCTGTCGTCCAGGGACCGGGTGGTGGCGGCCATCTGCCTGGCGGTGGCGGAAAGCTCGGTGCTGCCGCTGGCGGCCTGGGCCGCGTTGCTCCGCACCTTGCCGAGCACCGCCCGCAGCTGCTCTTTCATGGCGTTCATGGACGCCAGCAGGCTGGCTTCGCCGCCCTTGCGTTCCACGGCCACGGCCAGATCGCCCCCGGCGATGGCCTTGGTGATGGAGACGGCATAGGCCGGCTCTCCGCCCAGTTGGTCTTCCACGCTGCGCACGATCTTGCGGGACATGGCGGTGATCACCGCCAGGATCACCACGGCGATGACCAGGGTCCATTTCAGCCCCGAGGCGTAGACTTCGTCCACCGCGGTGAGGTAGATGCCGGCCCCCACGGCCCAGTGCCAGGGGTCGTAGGAACGCACGTAGGAGATCTTCTGGGACGGCGCGGCGCCGGCGGTCCTGGGCCACTTGTAGGGGATGATCCTGGCCACCCCGGACTTGATCACGGCGTCCATCTCATCCCAGACCAGCACCCCGTCCGGGGTCTTCTTGCCGAGCATGTTCTTGCCTTCCCCCTGGGGCATCATGGGCGAAAGCAGCAGGATGCCGTCCGGCTCGCTCATGAAGATGAAGTTCTTGCCCCCCTCGAACCGGGTCTTGCGCAGCAGGGCCACGGCTTCCTTCTGGGCCTCGGCCTGGGACAGCCGGCCCGACACTTCCAGGTTGTGGAAATAATCCAGGGTGGCGGTGGTGGAATCCACCACATCGGTGATCCGGCGCTGTTCGGCGGCGACCAGATGAACCCTCAGGAGCCAGAGCGAGCTGGCACCCAGGACGAGGATGCCGGCCACGGCGGCCAGGACCAGAGTCCCCAGGCGATGGGACAAGCGCATGTTCCCGAACATCGGCAATTCCCTTTATTGAAATTTTGAATATAGCAGAAGCCCATGGAATCCGGCCAATGCAGGTGGGTTCCATCCGGCCGGGGCGAAGCAGGGTATTTTAGGTCCAGGGCGCCCCCGCCCTCACGCCCCTGGGGCCCGACATGAAAGCCATCCTCCTCGCCATCGTCCTTGCCGTAACCGTCGCCGCGGCCCCCCCGGCGGCCGCCCCCCAGGAGGCGGCCTACGGCCCGGAGCTGGAAGGCTTCGATTACCCCTTTACGGTCAAACAGTTCCAGTTCACCTCCCAGGGCGAGAAGCTGCACATGGCCTACCTGGACGTGGCGCCCAGGGAACCCAACGGCCGAACCGTGGTTCTGTTCCACGGCAAGAACTTCACCGCGGCCACCTGGGCGCCCACCATCCAGGTGCTCACCCGGGCCGGCTACCGGGTGGTGGCGCCGGACCAGATCGGGTTCGGCAAGTCCGCCAAGCCCGCCCACTACCAGTACAGCTTCCAGCAGCTGGCCCGGAACACCCGGGACCTGCTGGAGGCCGCCGGGATCAAGCGGGCGGCCCTGGTGGGACATTCCACCGGAGGCATGCTGGCGGTGCGCTACGCCCTGATGTTTCCCGGCCAGGTGGAGCAGCTGGTGCTGGTGAATCCCATCGGCCTGGAGGACTGGAAGGCCGAAGGGGTGCCGGCCCTGAGCGTCGACCAGTGGTACCAGCGGGAGCTTGGGGTCACAGCCCAGCGCATCCGAGCCTACGAGCAGGCAACCTACTACGCGGGCCTGTGGCGGCCGGAATTTGAAGCCCCGGTGCGCATGCTCGCGGGCATGTATCTGGGACCGGGACGCGACCTGGTGGCGTGGAACTCGGCCCTCATCTATGACATGATCTACACCCAGCCGGTGTTCTACGAGCTTGGCCAGCTCCGGGTGCCCACCCTGCTGCTCATCGGCCAGCGCGATACCACCGCCATCGGGAAGGATGTCGCGCCGCCCAAAGTGGCGGCCGCCCTCGGCAACTACCCGGCCCTGGGCCGGCGAGCCGCCCGGCTCATCCCCCAGGCCAGGCTGGTGGAATTCCCTGGCCTGGGCCACGCGCCGCAAATCCAGGACCCCGGAACCTTCCACTCGGCACTGTTGGAAGGGCTCAAGAATGGCAAACGGGCACCCACCTTGGATGACATTTTCTAACCCTGGCGCCCCGAAAAATCATCCATGGTCCGGTCCACGCCGAAAAAGCGCATGATGGCGTCGAACAGGCCCAGGGGCAGGATCCGGATCAGCAGCACGGCCAGCACGAAGCGGGGCATGACCAGGCGCCTGCGGTTGCCCTGGACGGCCCCCAGGATCCGGGCGGCCACGTAGTCCGGCTGGAGGATGGGCAGCAGCCCGGGAAAGCGGGTTCGCACGCCCCGGAACATGCCGGTGTCGACGTACCAGGGGCACACCACGGTGGTGCGGATGGGATGGCCCAGCCGCTTCAGCTCCAGCCGAAGGGATTCGTCGAACCCCACCGCGGCGAACTTGGAGGCGCAGTAGTCGGTGAGCCTGGAGGTGCCGGCCAGGCCCGCGGCGGAGGCGATGGTCACCACGTGGCCCCGGCCCTGGGCGATCATGGCCGGAAGCAGGGCGCGCACCGTCCAGAACAGGGCCAGGGTGTTCACCTGGAAGGTTCTTTCGATGGCCCCATCGGAGCACTCCAGCAGGGTCTTGCCGGTGACGATGCCGGCGTTGTTGATGAGGATGGCCACCGGCCCCCGGGTGGCCAGCACCCGGGCGGCGGTGACCTGGAGCGCGGCCCGGTCGGCCAGATCCACCACGAAGGTGGCGGCCGGCACCCCCTCCTGGACCAGCTCCGCCCGCACCGCCAGCAGGCCGGCCTCATCCCGGTCCAGCAGGGTGAGCCGGGCGCCCCGGGCGGCTGCGCCCAGGGCCAGCAGCCGGCCGATGCCGCTGGCCGCGCCGGTGATGAGCACATGGGCGCCGAGGAAATCCGTCATGGCGCCTGCCGCAAGGTCTGGGCCATGGCCGCCAGGGCGCTGGCGGGACCGGAGGGGTAGGACCGGTTCCGGGTCCGCACCGCGGCGCCGGCCCACGGGAACTGGACCGGCCCGGCACCGGAGCGGTAGCCGGAATCGATCCGGCTGCCGGCCAGCCAGCGCAGCGGGGCCATCCAGGCCTTCACTTCCTGGAACGGCCCGCCCGGATCCAGGTTCAGGCGATTGCCCAGGATCGCCCGCGCATCCCCGGGCAGCCCGCCCTCGCCCCGGGCGGCCCGGTAGACCGTGGCGGTCAGGCCGAAACGCCGTTCGGCCTGGTCGATCATGGACAGCAGGTAAAGGTCCAGCACCACCCGCCGGCGGCCCGGCCCCAGGACGGAGGCCGGACCGGTGCAGGCGGGGTCGCCCGGCGCGAAGGCCGCCACCGGCCCCACGGCCGCCAGGGCCCGAGCCATGAGCAGCTTGTCCAGGCTGGTGGCGCCGCTGGCGGCGTCCCGTTCGGCGGCGGCAGCCACCTGGCCCAGCAGGACCAGGTTGTCGGCCGCCCGGGCCGGGTCGGCCAGCCGGACCATGGCTCCGGCGTACGGGTTGCCCGAAGCCGCGGCGTCCAGCAGGGCGGCGCCCCGATCGGAGCCCAGGCGGGCCAGGGCCGCCAG
>JARLGP010000286.1 GCA_031292735.1 Holophaga sp. | reverse complement strand
TGGCCAGCGATCCGCGGGTCATGAGCATCTGCTTGCCGATCCGGACGATCTCGATGAGCTTGGTGGGGTTGGAATCCAGATCCACCATGTTGCCGGCTTCCTTGGCGGCCTGGGTGCCGGAATTCATGGCCACCGCCACGTCCGCCTGGGCCAGGGCCGGGGCGTCGTTGGTGCCGTCCCCGGTCATGGCCACCAGCCGGCCGCCGGCCTGGTAGTCGCGGATCAGCTTCAGCTTGTTCTCGGGGGTGGCCTGGGCCAGGAAGTCGTCCACCCCGGCTTCCGCCGCGATGGCGGCGGCGGTGTGCGGGGTGTCGCCGGTGTCCATCACCGTCTTGATGCCCATGCCGCGCAGTTCCGCGAAGCGCTCCTTGATGCCGCCCTTGACGATGTCCTTCAGGTGGATGACGCCCAGGGCGCGGGCGCCCTCGGCCACCACCAGTGGGGTGCCGCCCTCCCGGGCGATGCGGTCCACCTCGATGCGCAGGGATTCCGGGTAGGCGCCGCCCTGGTTGTGCACGTACTCCTCGATGGCCGAGGTGGCGCCCTTGCGCACTTCCCGGCCGTCCAGGCTGACCCCGCTCATGCGGGTCTGGGCGGTGAACGGGATGAACTTGGCGCCCAGGGCCTGGATGTCCCGCTCGCGCAGGCCGTACTGCTCCTTGGCCAGCACCACGATGCTGCGCCCTTCGGGCGTCTCGTCGGCCAGGCTGGAGAGCTGGGCGGCGTCGGCCAGGGTTTCCTCGCTCACCCCCTCGGCGGGGATGAAGGCCACCGCCTGGCGGTTGCCCAGGGTGATGGTGCCGGTCTTGTCCAGCAGCAGCACGTCCACGTCGCCGGCGGCTTCCACCGCGCGGCCCGAGGTGGCGATCACGTTGGCCTGCACCATGCGGTCCATGCCGGCGATGCCGATGGCCGACAGCAGCCCGCCGATGGTGGTGGGAATGAGGCAGACCAGCAGGGCCACCAGCACGGTGATGGTCACCGGGCTGCCCTGGCCCGCGGCCTTGACGCTGAACATGGAGAACGGCAGCAGGGTGGCGGTGGCCAGCAGGAAGATGATGGTGAGGGCCGCCAGCAGGATGTCCAGGGCGATCTCGTTGGGGGTCTTCTGCCGCTTGGCGCCTTCCACCATGGCGATCATGCGGTCCAGGAAGGTGTCCCCGGGATTGGCCGAGATCCGCACCACCAGCCAGTCCGACAGCACCACGGTGCCGCCGGTGACGGCGGAGCGGTCGCCGCCGGATTCCCGGATGACCGGGGCCGACTCGCCGGTGATGGCGCTTTCGTTGACGCTGGCAACCCCCTCGATCACTTCGCCGTCCCCGGGCAGGGTGTCGCCGGCCTCCACCAGCACCACGTTGCCGATGCGCAGCTGGGGCGCGTCGACCGGCTGGGTGGGATCGCCGTGCCTGGTGCCCTGCACCAGCTTGGCCTTGACGTCCTTGCGGGATTTCCGCAGGGTGTCGGCCTGGGCCTTGCCCCGGCCTTCGGCCATGGCCTCGGCGAAGTTGGCGAACACCAGGGTGAACCAGAGCCACAGGGCGATCGCCAGGATGAAGTTGGGCCGCGCCTCGCCGTGGCCGGCCAGGGCCTGGAAGTAGAGGAGGGTGGTGAGGGCGCTGCAGATCCACACGGTGAACATCACCGGATTGCGCAGCTGGTGCAGGGGGTTCAGCTTGCGCAGGGCGGCCAGGGCCGCGGGTTTCAGGATCGCCGGTTCGAACAGGGGACTGGGCTTGATTTCGCCGATGGAGGTGGAAGTGCGCATCTCGGGTATCTCCTCAGAACCGCGCGAGCTGTTCTGCGATGGGCCCGAGGGCCAGGGCTGGCAGGAAGGTGAGGGCGCCCACCAGGAGCACCACCGCCACGAGCATGGTGACGAACAGGGGGGTGTGGGTGGGCAGGGTGCCCAGGCCCGGCGGGGTGCGCTTCTTGGCCCCCATGGAGCCAGCGATGGCCAGCACCGGCAGGATCACGCCGAACCGGCCCAGCAGCATGGCCGCGCTGGTGGCGTAGTTGTAGAACCGGGTATCCACCCCGAGCCCGCCGAAGGCGCTGCCGTTGTTGTTGGCCACGCTGCTGAAGGCGTACAGGATCTGGGTGAAGCCGTGGGCGCCGGGGTTGGACACCGCGCCGGCCCCGGAGGGCAGCAGCACCGCCGCGGCGGTGCCCACCAGCACCACCACCGCCGGGATCAGGATCACCAGGGAGGCCATCTTCATCTCGAAGGCCTCGATCTTCTTGCCCAGGTACTCCGGCGTGCGGCCCACCATGAGCCCGGAGACGAACACCGCGATGAAGGCGAAGATCAGCATGCCGTAGAGCCCGGAGCCAACGCCGCCGAACACCACCTCGCCCAGCTCCATCAGCCAGAGCGGAACCAGGCCGCCCAGCGGGGTGAAGGAATCGTGCGCGGCGTTCACCGCCCCGCAGGAGGCGGAGGTGGTGGCGGTGGCGAACAGGGTGGTGCCGGTGACGCCGAAGCGCAGCTCCTTGCCCTCCAGGTTCCCGCCGGGCTGCTCCGTGCCGGGCAGGGTGCTGACCGCCTGGGTCACCGGCATTCCGCGGAAGGCGCGGTTGTTCTGGCTTTCGGCCCAGTGGCAGACGCCCAGGGCCAGCACGAAGATCACCGTCATGGCCGACAGCAGGGCCCAGCCCTGGCGGCGGTCGCGCATCAGCTTGCCGAAGGCGTGGCAGAACGCCGCCGGCAGGAGCAGCATGGCCAGGATCTGGGTGAAATTGGCCAGGGGCGTGGGGTTCTCGAACGGGTGGGCGGCGTTGGCGTTGAAGAAGCCGCCGCCGTTGGTGCCCAGCATCTTGATGGCCGCCTGGGAGGCCGCCGGGCCCACCGCCAGCACCTGCTGCAGGACGGTCCTGCCGTCGCTGCCGGTGATCGGCGAAAGCAGCCTGGCCACCGGGTTGGGCCCCAGGGTCTGCACCACGCCCTGGGACACCAGGAACAGGGCGAACACCACGGCCAGGGGCAGCAGCACATAGAGGGTGGCGCGGGTGACGTCCACCCAGAAGCTGCCCAGGTTGGTGGCCTTGCGCCGGCGGATGCCGCGGGCCAGGGCGGCCATCACCCCGATGCCGGTGGCGGCGGAAAGGAAGTTCTGCACGGTGAGGCCCACCATCTGGGTGAAGTGGCTCATGGTGGTCTCGCCGCCGTAGGCCTGCCAGTTGGTGTTGGTGACGAAGCTCACCGCGGTGTTCCAGGCCAGGTCGGTGGGAATGGCCGGCAGCCCGCGGTTCATGGGCAGGGCGCCCTGGAATTTCTGCAGCAGGAACACCGCCAGGATCCCCAGGAAGTTGAACAGCAGCACGGCGAAGGCGTAGTCCTTCCAGCTCATGCGGTCGGCGGTGGTGATCCCGGCCAAGCGGTAGAGGCCCCGTTCGATGGGCCCCAGCAGCCGGTCCAGCGGAGTGGCGTCCCGTTCCAGCACCTTGCCCAGGTACTCTCCCAGGGGCTTGGCCAGGAGCATCAGGACCACCAGGAAGATGGCGAATTGCAGCAGGGCGTTCAGGCTCATTGGAACTTCTCCGGCATCAGCAGGGCGATGGCGAGGTAGACCAGCAGGCCCAGCCCCAATAGCGCGGCAACGATATGCATGGCGTTCAAGCGGATGCCCTCCCGGGGGGACAGAACTTCCCCGTTGGAAAATTTAACTAAATTCGAATCAGGGTGCTGTATGGATCCAAAGCCAGGGCGTCAAGATTATGTCAAGATCCGCCGTCCCAGGCCGCCTGCCCATCCCCAGGGCATTCGAATTGATCGAGATGTCAGGTCATCTTGATGGGACGGACCCGACCCTCAGACCTCCAGCATGACACAAGCCATTTGAAAGCCGTTAGTTACCTTGCGGCATGAAAGGTGCTCCTGATCCTGTCATCCAGGAGCTTCGAATGGCACTGACCATCACAATCACGGATACCGTCGCGACCGCCTCCATGGGCGATGGCTGGGCCGATCCGGCCCAGATGGCCGCCCGTTTCGCCCAGCAGTTGGAGGAGGCCTATTTCGCCACGGCGACCCAGCTCTACCCGGAGGCCATGGTGCAGGCGACGGTGAACTACCAGCAGGAAACCCTGGGCCCCGAACTGGAAGTGACGGTGGCCGACCCCGGGTCGGTGGAGGAGACCGACCGCGAGGCCATGGAAGCCTCCGTCTACGAGGCCCTCAAGGATCTCAAGGCAGAGCAGGGCGTGGACTTCCTCACCAGCGATGAGGTGGAAGAGGAGAAAGAGGAGAAGGAAGTGGGCGACGAGTGATGGCGGCTCGCAGGCCCCCGGAAGCAACCCGAAAAGGAGAACCCCATGGCACGGAAGGTTGACGACATTTCGAAGCACGAATCCAGGCACAACGCCGATCCGAAGCAGGATCCCAAGCACGACCCCAACCACGATGCCCGGCACGACGCCAAGCAGAAGCCGGCGGACCCGGCCAAGCCCGAAGCGAACCCGAGGTAGGCAGGCCCCGGCCCCATGCGATAAAAATCAACCTTTTCCCGTCATCCCTGGCCATACTCTGAGGCTACCTGTCCAACCTCTCCGGTGGCCAATGGGTGACGGCCGACCCGATCCAGCCCCGCCTCCGGACCCCCGATCTGCCCCCCACGCACGTCGTTCTCCGGAGCAGCTTCATGAGCGCTCGGTCCTTCCTCCAGACCCTCCCTGGCAAGATCTTCCTGACCACCATGGTGCCGATCGTCCTGTTCCTGGCCCTGGTGGGCGGCTACGTGCTGCCGACCGTCCATTCCCTCCTGCTTTCCTCGCGCAAGGACGGTCTCCGGCACGTGGTGGAGACCGCCCATTCCCAGGTGGAGTTCCTGGCCAAGGAGGCGGCGGAAGGGCGCATGCCTCTGGACGTGGCCCAGCGGGAGGCCAAGACCCTGGTGAGCGCCACCCGTTTCGAAGGCAACAACTACGTCTTCATCCATGGCCCCGCCTTCTCCATCGTGGTGCTGCCCATCGCCAAGCAGCTGGAGGGGAAGGCCGGCCAGGACCTGCCACCCAATGTCCTTCCGGCGGTCAAGGCGCTGCGGGCGGCCAGCGAGGATCCCGCGGGCGGCTTCTACGACTACGACTATTCCAAGCCGGGCAAGACCGGGGTGTTCCCGAAATCCTCGTTCGCCAAGCGCATTCCCGAATGGGACTGGGTGATCGGCAGCGGCATCTACCTGGACGACGTGAGCGCGGCCATGACGAGGATCTACGTCGGCATGGGCGGGGGCGCCCTGCTGGTGGCCCTGCTGGCCGCCCTGATCGCCCGGAGCCGGTCCGGCTCGATGATCCTTCCCCTGCGCCAGCTGGTGACCGGACTGCATGAAAGCGACCTGTCCAAGCAGATCGTGGTGGCCACCCATGACGAGATCGCCCAGGCGGCGGAAGCCTTCAACGAGTACAACGGGAAGATGCGGGAAACCGTGCGGACCATCAGCGGGTTCGCCGACCGGGTGGGCTCAGGCAGCGTGGAACTGGCCGCCACCGCCCAGGAGATGCACAGCGCCGTGCAGGACATCGCCCGGGTGAGCGAGGAACTCAAGGACGCCGGAGAGCAGGTCTCCCAGGCCATGCGGGGGCTGCGGAACAACGTGGAATCCATGAGCCAGCGGACCCGGGAGACCGGGAACCAGAGCGAGGCCGCCGTGGTGGACACCGCCAAGGGAGCCGAAGCGGGGCAGGGGGCGGCCCAGGGCATGGAGGAGATCCGCAACGCCACCTCCCAGGTGGTGAAGGCGGTGCACGTGATCCAGGAGATCGCCAACCAGACCAACCTGCTCTCCCTGAACGCCGCCATCGAGGCCGCCAAGGCCGGCCAGCACGGCAAGGGCTTCGCGGTGGTGGCCGACGAGGTCCGCAAGCTGGCCGAACGGTCCAAGGTGGCGGCCCTGGAGATCGCGGGGCTCAACCAGATGTCCCTGGATGCGGTGGCCGGCGGGGTGTCCGGAGTGAAGGCCAGCCTGGAGAAGCTCGAGGCCATCCGGGAACGGATCCATGGCATCTCCTCCAGCATCAAGGCGATCGCCGAACTCAGCAGCGTCCAGGCCGCCACCAGCGTCGATGTGGCCGAGCGCATGGAAAAGACCAGCGCCCGCCTGGCCCAGAACGCCTCGGCCACCCAGGAGCTTTCCGCCACCGTTCAGGAGATCGTCAAGACCTCCGACGACCTGGCCGGCGTGGCCGAAGGGCTGCGCCGGGTGGTGGGCGGGTTCAAGGTGTAGGCAGCGTGGCGGGCCCCACCATCGCCCGCACGTGCTCCAGGAAGGCCTCCTCGGCGAACCCCATGTGCCGCTCGGGGTTCCACACCACGTAGGTGGAGATCTGCAGTTCCGGGCCTTCCCAGGGCAGCGCCACCAGCTGCCCGGAGGCCAGTTCAGCCTCCACCGCCATGCGCGGCAGGGGCGCGATGCCCAGGCCGATCTGCACGCAGCGCTTGATGGTCTCCACCCCCTGGAATTCCAGGAAGCCGCCCGGGTGGGCGCCGGCGGCGATCAGCTGGCGCTCGAACTGGTTGCGGTAGCTGCAGCCCAGGGCCTTGAGCAGGACCTCCTCGTCCATGAGGTCCTGGGCGGAAACCCGCAGCGACGAGGCCAGCCGGTGGTCGGGGGCGGCCAGGATCAGCACCTCCTCGTCCCGCAGCTTTTCCACCGCCAGCGCCTTGGACGGGAACGGCTCCTCCAGGATGAAGGCCAGGTCCACCGCCCCCTCCAGCACCTGGCGCTTGAAATCGCGCACGAAGCCGGGCAGGAACTGCATGCGCACCCTGGGGAACTTCGCATGGAAGGACTTGAGCACCGGCGGCAGCAGGTAGGTGCAGATGCTTTCCGGCGCGGTGAAGCGCAGGGTGCCCACCCCTTCCTCGTCCTGCAGCGAGGCCTTGGCCTCCTCGGTGAGGGCGAGGATCTTCTCGGCGTAGGTGAGGAAGCGCAACCCCGGTTCGGTCAGCTCCAGGCGGTTGCCCACCCGGTTGAACAGGGCGGAGCCCAGGTCTTCCTCCAGGCTCCTGATCTGGGCGGTGACGCTGGACTGGGCATAGCCCAGGGACACCGCGGCGTTGGTGAAGCTCAGCGTGCGGGCGGCGACGCTGAAGGTGGATAGGGTTCGGACGTCCATGACGCTGATTGTAACCGTTGTCCGGGAAACCCATCGATGAATCCGATTCCTAGGATCAGGAATCGGCCCCTGGTTCACGGGGGTCATGGAAGGGATATTGGAGCCTGAGAACGCATCGTTGCTTCCCCCGGCCCCGCATGGGGCCCTGGGGTTCCCCTGTCCCGTGTCATGGAGGTGGTCTTGAAAGTCGCCGAGGTTGTAGTAAAAATTCTAGAACTTGAAGGTATTAGCGATGCCTTCGGCATTCCCGGAGCCGGGATCAACCCAGTGTACAAATTCCTGGGGTTGTCGGAGCAGATCAAGCACTACGTGGTGCGCCATGAGGCCGCCGCCGTGCACGCGGCGGACGCCTACTTCCGGGCCAGCGGCAGGATGGCGGCCGCGCTCTGCACCTCGGGCCCCGGCGCCACCAACTTCGTCACCGGAATCTACACCGCCAACATCGACTCCACCCCCCTGGTGGCCATCACCGGGCAGGGGGCCTCGGCCCAGCTGGGCAAGGACGCCTTCCAGTGCGTGGACATCGCCGCCATCTGCAAGCCCATCGCCAAGGCCACCTGGTGCGTCACCAGGGCCGAGGACCTGCCGGGCATCCTGCAGGAGGCGTTCCACACCGCCCGGGCAGGCAAGCCCGGCCCGGTCCTGGTGGATCTGCCGCTGGACATCCAGAACGCCGACATCCTGTTCGATCCGGAAAAATACCGGCCCCTGCCGGTGATCAAGCCGGGCCCCAACGCCCGCGACATCAAGATGGCGGTGGACCTGCTGCTGCGGGCCAAGAACCCGATCATCATCATGGGCGGCGGGGTGATCCTGGCCCAGGCGGAGGCCGCCTGCATCCAGCTGGCGGAAACCATCCATGCGCCCATCATCACCACCTACATGGCCAAGGGCGGCGTCCCGGTGGACCACCCACTGAACGTGAACCATGCCGGGATCCAGGTGGGGACCCCGCTGGGCAACCACTACCTGCTGGGTTCGGACGTGGTGCTGGGGATCGGCTGCCGCTTCACCGACCGCCACACCGGGGACGTGAAGGTCTACGCCGGCGAGCGCCGCTTCATCCACGTGGACATCGAGCCCAGGCAGATCAACAAGATCATCAGCTGCGAAATCGGCATCGTGGCCGACGCCAGGCTGGCCATCGAGGCGCTGCAGCAGGAGATCGCCAGCCGCAAGGTGGACTTCCCGGTCAGCGACCGGGTCAAGGCCATTCCGGCCCAGAGGGCGGAACTCCGGCGCAAGGACCTCTTCACCGAAGTGCCCATCAAGCCCCAGCGGGTGTACCGCGAACTGAACCTGGGCTTCGACGAGGACACCATGTTCACCACCGGCTGCGGGATCTCCCAGATCTGGTCCGGCCAGTTCCAGAACATCAACAAGCCCAGGAAATACCTACCTTCGGGCGGTGCCGGCACGCTCGGCTTCGACATCCCGGCGGCGTTCGGCGCGATGATCGCCAAGCCGGAGCACAAGGCCGTGGCGGTCATGGGCGATTTCGGCTTTACCTTCATGGTGGAAGAGCTGGCGGTGGCCGCCGCCTACCACGTGCCCCTGATCGTGGTCATCGTGAACAACGCATACCTGGGCCTGATCCGGCAGAACCAGAAGTACGCCTACGGGTTCGAATACGCCGTGGCCATGCCGGAGAACCAGAACCTGATGGACTACGTGAAGGTGGCCGAAGGGTTCGGCTGCAGCGGCGAGCGGGTGTTCCTGCCGGAGGCTATTCCGCTGGCCATCGCCCGGGCCAGGGCCGCCAAGAAGCCCTACGTGATCGACATCGTCTGCGATCCGTCCACCGATTGCGCCATGGGCGGCTCCATCGCCGCTGTCAAGGAATTCGACTAGACCCCAGGAATCCAGAGGAGGAAACGCCATGCCCGTTTTTGCTGCCAATCTCGCCATGCTGTTCACGGAAGTCCCGTTCATGGAACGGTTCGCCCTGGCCAAACAAGCCGGGTTCAAGTTCGTGGAGTACCTGTTCCCCTACGACTACACCCCGGCGGAGCTGAAGCAGCAGCTGGACCGCAACGGCCTGCGCCAGGTGCTGTTCAACCTGCCCTGCGGCAACTGGGCCGGGGGCGAGCGCGGCATCGCCGCCGACCCAAACCAGGTGGCGACCTTCCGGGCCGGGGTGACCCGGGCGGTGGAATACGCCGAGGCCCTGGGAGTGAGCAATCTGAACTGCCTGGCGGGCAAACGCCTCCTCGGGGTGGATGAGGATCGCCAGCGCGATGTCCTGTTGGGCAATGTGCGGTTCGCCGCCCGCCAGCTGGCCGCCAAGGGCCTGCGGCTGATGGTGGAACCGGTGAACCATTTCGACATGCCGGGTTTCCTGCTGAACCGCACCGACCAGGTGCTGGCCCTGCTGGACGCGGTGGACGAGCCCAACGTGTTCCTCCAGTTCGATCTCTACCACGCCCAGCGGGAGGAGGGCGAACTGGCCGCCACCCTGCGCAGCCACCTGGCCCGCATCGGCCATGTGCAGGTGGCCGACAACCCGGGCCGGCATCAGCCGGGCACCGGGGAGATCAACTATCCCTTCCTGTTCCAGGAGATGGATCGTCTCGGCTACAAGGGCCACGTGGGCCTGGAATACGTGCCCAGCCCGGACACCAGCTCCTCGCTCGGTTGGATCAAAGAGATGTGTAATTAATTAATCAATCAGGAGAACTCATATGAAAATTGGATTCATCGGACTTGGGATCATGGGCAAACCCATGAGCCACAATTTGATCAAAGCGGGATACGAACTGGTGGTCATGGACCTGAACCAGGCCTCCGTGGCCGAGCTGGCCGCCGCCGGCGCCGAGACCGCCAAGAGCGCCCGGGAAGTGGCCGAACGCAGCGACATCATCATCACCATGCTGCCCAATTCGCCCCAGGTGAAGGCGGTGGTGCTGGGCGACGACGGCGTCCTGGCCGGGGCCCGCAAGGGCTCGGTGGTGATCGACATGAGCTCCATCGCCCCGCTGGTGAGCCGCGAGCTTTCCGTGCTGCTGGCCGGGCGGGGGGTGGACATGCTGGATGCGCCGGTGAGCGGCGGCCAGCCCAAGGCCATCGACGGGACCCTTTCGGTCATGGTCGGCGGGCCGGAGAAAGTGTTCGAGCGCTGCTACCCGATCATGAAGGCCATGGCCGGGTCGGTGGTGCGCACCGGGGAGATCGGCGCCGGCAACATCACCAAGCTGGCCAACCAGATCATCGTGGCGCTCAACATCGCGGCCATGTCCGAGGCGCTGGTGCTGGCCACCAAGGCCGGCGTGGAGCCCGAACTGGTATGGCAGGCGATCCGCGGCGGGCTGGCCGGCAGCACCGTGCTGGACGCCAAGGCGCCGCTGGTGATGGATCGGAAGTTCAACCCCGGCTTCCGGGTGAACCTGCACATCAAGGATCTGGCCAACGTGCTGGAGACCTCCCACCAGTTGGGCGTGCCGCTGCCGCTCACCGCCTCGGTGATGGAGATGCTGCAGGCCATCAAGACCGACGGCATGGGCGACCTCGACCACTGCAGCCTGGTGCAGCACTACGAGAAGCTGGCCCAGGTGGAAGTGCGCCGCTAGCTGATTCAAGGAAAAACGGCCGCCCGGCGGGATCCGCATCCCGCCGGGCGGTCGCTTGGTTCAGGCCTGGTGGTAGATCTCGGCGCCGGTGGCCTCGAACTCCTTGGACTTCTCCTCCATGCCCGCGGTGATGGCCTCGTCTTCGCTGAGGCCGTGGGTCTTGGCGTACTCGCGCACGTCCTGGGTGATCTTCATGGAGCAGAAGTGGGGCCCGCACATGGAGCAGAAGTGGGCCACCTTGGCCCCTTCGGCCGGCAGGGTCTCGTCGTGGAATTCCCGGGCGGTGTCCGGGTCCATGGCCAGGTTGAACTGGTCCTCCCAACGGAACTCGAAGCGGGCCTTGGACATGGCGTCGTCCCACAGGTTGGCGCCCGGGTGCCCCTTGGCCAGGTCGGCGGCGTGGGCGGCGATCTTGTAGGTGATGACGCCGTCCTTCACGTCCTTCTTGTTGGGCAGGCCCAGGTGCTCCTTGGGGGTGACGTAGCAGAGCATGGCGGTGCCGTACCAGCCGATCATGGCCGCGCCGATGGCGCTGGTGATGTGGTCGTAGCCGGGGGCCACGTCCGTGGTGAGGGGGCCCAGGGTGTAGAAGGGGGCCTCGCCGCAGACCTTCAGCTGCCGGTCCATGTTCTCCTTGATCATGTGCATGGCCACGTGGCCGGGGCCTTCGATGATGGTCTGGACGTCATGCTTCCAGGCGATCTGCGTGAGCTCGCCCAGGGTGTCCAGCTCGGCGAACTGGGCCTCGTCGTTGGCGTCGGCGGTGCAGCCCGG
>JARLGP010000285.1 GCA_031292735.1 Holophaga sp. | reverse complement strand
GTGGAGTTGCGCTGGCCTGAGGCCGGCGAGCCCGCCGACCAGGGACTCAGCTGGCCGCTGGGCAAGGTGTTTCTCTAACCAGACCGGGGTTTCTCGGATTCCGCCCTTGAAGCGGTTGGGCGCCGGAACAGCACCAGGACCGTGACCAAGAGCTGCCGACAGGATGCCTTATTGCCATCTAAAATGTATTATTTTAAATAATATAAAATAACTTGATATTATTAGCCATTAAATAATATTTCTGTATGAAAATTGCTGAAATTCTTTAGAATGGCTGGACCGTTTCGGGAGACCCTCTTGAAGAGCCTTGCCATCGTCACCCTGGTCCTGCTGGGCGCCTGCCTCTTACCCCTCCGCGCCTTTCCCGGATCCTGGCGGGACAGTTCCATGGGCCTGCTCCAGGGCGAGCTGACGGCTCGCTTCGGCCCGGGCCAGCGCCCCAGGATCCAGCGCGGCCTGGCCCAGGTGGCGCGCTACTGGCAGGACCGGGACGGCGGAGCCGGCGAATTCGAGGCCTTCGTGCGCGCCCAGTTCGCCGGGACGCCCAAGGATCTGGACAGCCTGTTCGAGCGCCTGCAAGGGGCCATGGCCCCCCTGGACGGGCCAGGCGGCCGGGAGCCCCGGGAGCCCCGGGAGCCCACCCTGCCGGTGGACGTCCTGCTGACCGGCTTCAACCCTGCCGCCCATGGCGTGGAGGATTGCTTCAACCACAAGGTCGCCTTCGCCGTGGTGCTGAACTTCCCGCTCGCCACCCTGGAGGAGCGGATCCGGGACGGTGCCAGGTGGAGCGGGCGCCAGTGGGCCGAGGTACGGCTGGCGGAACGGTTTGCCCGCCGGGCGCCGGCCGAGGCGGAACAGGAGGCGGCCGCCGTATCCCAGGACGGCCCGGCCGCCTCCCGCCTGCTCCGGACCTTCCAGGCCGCCCGGAGGCTGGACCCCTACTCCCCGCTGGCGCCCACCCGGATCAGCCGCTGCTTCGACCAGGACCTCCAACTGCCCGAACCCCAGGTGCGGGCCATGCTGAATGCGGTTTGCGCCTCCCCGCTGGCCGCGCGCGCAGCCAGGCTCATCCGGACCCGCCTGGGCCGGAGGCTGGAGCCTGCCGATCTCGGCTACGGCGGTTTCCGCCCCGGGGCGGAGCTGGACGCCCTGGTGCGCAAGCGTTGGCCCACCCCCCAGGTTTTCGCCCGGCGCCTGCCCCATCTATTGCTGGCCATGGGCTTCCCGGCCCAATCCGGCACCAGGCCGGCCCCCGTGGAGGCCGGAGCCATGGACTACCAGCGGTTCAGCGACGCCCTGGGCGCAACCGGCCGCGCCGTGGCTTCCCGCCTGGCCCGGGAGGAGGCGGAGTATCCGCTCCTGGCCGGCGTGCCCGGCCCCGCCTTCAGCGAAGCCCTGGGCCGGGTGGTCCAGGCCCGCGGGCTGGAGTTCCTGGCCCCGCCCCCGAACGCCCGGGCCATGGCCGCGCTCCATGGGTTCTGGCGCGCCTACGCCGGCGCCGGGGCGGCCCTGGTGGACCTGGCGGCCTGGCGCTGGCTCTACGAGCACCCTGACGCCGCCACCGCGGACCTGGATGCGGCGGCCGTCGCCGGCGCCCGGGAAGTATGGAACCGCTACTATGCCACGGTCTTCGAGCAGCAGGACTGCGCGTTCCTGGCCGCGGACGCCATGGCCGATGCCGACCTGCAGTTGCCCGCCCGCGCCGTCACCCTGCTGATCGCCGCCCAACTGCAGCGCGGGGTCGGCCGGACCAGCCTGGGTGCGGCCATGGAGCGCTGGGCCCGCCTGGGCCGGATCACCCCGGACCTGTGGATGACACGGGCCACCGGCGGCCGGTTGGAAGCCGAGGCGCTGCTGGAAGCCACGGAGGCGGCGCTGAAGACGCTGGGCGCCTGACGCCGGCAGCGAACGGGATGGTCGGCCAGGGTGGATGTGTTTCCCGCCCGTCCTCCGCCTTCATGCCGCCTGAAGGTCTCGATCCGCTTTCAGGCGATCGAAGGTCCTTCCGCCATCGACCCGCGGTTGCGTCGCCCCCCAAATCCAAACGGACATAAAATTTATCAGGAAACAATTATTAGTCTCCTGGCATTCCTGCTTTGAGCGAGGAGGAGGCACGTTATTTCAACCTCCGTTTCTCTTGATGCCTTGCATAGCCGTGCCCAGGGAGGTAACTCAATGTGGCTGATCAAGATCGGTTTAATCTTTATAGCGTTTCTCAATGGGCCCCTATCCGAAATGGCAACGGTCGAGGCCACCGGCGCCGTGACCGCGCGGGAAGCCTCGGGTGGCTTCGATCGGTATGGAACATGCTCCATTGCTGAATTTCCAGCGTCACCGGAGCCGGAGTCCAAGGGGTTCGACGCATTGGCGCCATTCAGCCCCGATTCGGGAGAGTTCCAATCTCCGAGCGCCAAAGAGGGCACATCCGGAGCAGCCCTTCAACGTTTGCCTAAATTGACCCATTTCAACAAGCAATTCAAACTGCCGTTATACGAGATCAGGGGGAATGGAACCGCAAAGTCCGCCTATTTGCTCGGCTCAAGCCACAACGTCCCCCTCGAAAGCTACCCGGAGATCGTGGGCCAGGTGGCGGCCATGGCCGATGTGCTGGGATGTGAGATCATGAGTGAGGAATCCTTGCTATCCCCAAAAATGGTTGAGTTCGGACTTTACAACGACTCCGGGTTCCATTGGCTTTCAAAATTGACCACAAGAAATAGAGAGAAGTTGGATACCCTGAGCGCTTCCATGGACAAGTATCATCCAGCCCTGGTTTATTTCCTGTTTTCCAGAATGGGCGTCAATGTTTTCAGGCAGGGTGATGGCATTAATTCTCAGCTGCAATCAGCTTTCTCCCTCCAGGGCAAGCAGAGGTTCGCCTTGGAAACCCGACAAGAGCGGGTGGCCATGGGCACGGGAATCGATCCAAGGGTGCTGAGGCCCTATGCGCGCACGTTCTCCTTGTCGGGAGAATCGCTGAACAGCCATTTCACGAAATTCTGTGACGAAATTCGTTCAGAAGGCCCCCTGGAAGACATCCAATCCTATGCCACCTCCGATCAGGAAGCGCTGGGCGACCTGCATCCGATTTATCATGCGGCTCGCAATGAAAAATGGCTGCCAAGAATTCTGGATTCCATCCATTCTCGTTTTCCAGATCAGGTCATTCTGATTGACGTGGGCTTCCTTCATCTGCCGGGCGACAAGGGCCTGTTAAGGCTGCTGGAGCAAGAAAGCTACGTTGTCACAAGAATGGAGTCACCCCTGCAGGCGGAAGGTCACGGACACTGATCCAGGGTGGCGCAAGTTGGACCAACTCTGGAAATCCTGAATGGACGGCACCGTGCCTAACTCAGCGCACGCAGGTCCCGGGCCATCTGCCGTTGGGGCGAAGGGAACACCAGCTCCCCGTAGTATTCCCACCGGTCCACCAGGTCTCCCAGCACCGCCCCCAGCACCGCACCCCCGCTGCCGAACACCAGGGCGGGCAGGATGAAACCCAGGGCGATCCGGACCAGGCTGAGCATGGGCCGCACCCCGCGTCCCTGGCGCTGGAAATGGGCCTTGCGGCCCAGGTAGAGCCAGGCCTTGAGCGCGCCGGCCGCCAGCGCCAGGGGCCAGTACCCGGCCAGCAGGCCGGTCAGGTACAGGCCGTTGAACAGGGCGTGGGCGCTGTGGAAGTCCAGCCGGGAGGTGCGCACGGCCACCTGGTAGACCCGGTCCACCGCGAACAGCGCGGCGAATCCGGCCGCGGCCGCCGCCCAGACCAGGCCGCGCACTCCGGGGAAGCCGATCAGCCCGAGCGCGGTCAGGCCCAGGAAGGCCAGCACCAGGGCCACCTCCCGGCTGAGCCAGGAGTGCCGCAGGTTGCGCAGCGCCCGCCAGGCCCGCTCGGGATGGCCCAGGTGCCAGGCGCTGAGGGAGAGGCACAGGGCCCCGGCCCAAAGCATGAGCCAGGGAAAGGGCAGCGGGACCGGAACCAGCCGCCCGGCCCGGGCCGCGGCGGTGGCCACCAGGGCCACCAGCACCGGCAGGGTGGCGGTGAAGGCCACCAGGGCCCATTCGTCCCGGGCCCGCAGCCCGGGCTCCGCCACCCGCACCAGGGCCTCCCGACAGCGGGCCAGCAGCCCCGGATCGGGCGGCGCGGTGAGCGCCGGAGGCGGGCGCAGGCCCATGACGAAACGGACGGCGGGCCCGGTGCGGGTGCTGGGAAAGCCGGGCGGCAGCGGATCGCCGGCGGCCTCCTGCAGGGGTTCGAAGCCCAGGGCCCGCACCGGGCAGTGGGCCACGCAGGCCGGTTCCAGCCCCTGGGCCTGGCGCTCCTGGCAGAAGTCGCACTTCACCGCGGTTCCGCGCTCCGGGACGAACCGGGGGGCGTCATGGGGGCAGGCCCAGGTGCAGTAGCGGCACCCCATGCAGCGTCCGGGGTCGAGCAGCACCGCGCCGGTGGCCGGATCCCGCCGGTAGGCGCCGGCCGGGCAATGGGTCATGCACACAGGCTGGCGGCAGTGATGGCAGGCCAGGGACAGGTGGAACACCGGCAGCTGCGGCAGCCGCAAGGCGTTGAAGCTGAGCACCCGGCGCAGGGGCGCGGTTTCGCGGCGCTCCATGCGGCAGGCCAGCACGCAGGTCTCGCAGCCGATGCAGCGGCCCAGGTCGACGCGGAACTGGCCCGGGCCGCTCATGGCAGGCGCTCCACCCGCACCAGGTTGTCGTGGAAGGCAGCGCCGTGGCCCATGTCGGTCTCCCGGCCCAGGGACAGCAGGTTCACCGCCCCACCCTGGTCCTGGCCGTAGCCGTTGCAGACTTCCACGCAGCCCTGGCGCAGGCCCAGGTCGATGCGCGCGGTGAGGATCAACTCGCCCCGGCCGTTGGCCACCCGCACCCAATCACCGGCCTGGATCCCCCTGGCTTCGGCGTCCTCCAGGCCCATGGCCACGCTGGGCCCGGGATCCAGCGCGCGCAGGGCGGGGTGCTGGAGGAACTGGCTGTGGATGGCGTTCTTGCTGCTGGGAGTGAGCAGCTGAAGCAGGGCCGGATGGTCCGCGGCCGGGGCTTCCCGGGGCGGCTTGTAGTCCGGCAGGGGGTCCACCCCCCAGCGCAGCACCGCCTCCTCGGACAGCAGTTCGATCCGCCCCGAAGGGGTGGGAAAGGCCAGGTCGGCGAAGGCCACCTCCTCGGCCCCCGGGGCCAGCGCCGGCCCTTCCCGCAGCCGTTCCATGGAAAGCTCGGGGAACGGCTGCAGCCGCGCCTCCAGGTAGCGCTCCACGGCGGCGTCGCCGGGCTCGGGCAGGGTGTCGGTGGGCAGCCCCAGGCGCCGGGCCAGGTGCCAGTAGATCTCGGTTTCCGGTTTCACCTCCGGGGGCGGCTCCACCACCTTCTGGCGGATCTGGATGTAGGGGTGCCAGTAGGCGCCGATGACGTCGGTCTGCTCGAACAGGGACTTGGCCGGCAGCACCAGGTCCGCCTCCCGGGCGGTGTCGGTGAGCCGGCTGTCCACCACCACCCGGAACTCCAGGGCCCGGAAGGCCTCCCGCACCCTGGCGGTGTCGGGGCTCTGGGTGAGCGGATTGCCCCGCTCCACCCAGGCGGCCTTCAGCGGCGGGCCGTCCTGGGCCGCCATGTCCCGGCCCAGCCGGGCGGCGGCCACCGTGCAGCGCACCAGCGGATCCGGGGCCAGGGGCGGGTAGCAGGCCAGGGGGCTCCGGGCCGCGCCGAACACGTCGCTCTGCAGGTTGGCATAGACCCAGCCCGCCCCCGGCTTGCCGATGTTGCCGGTGATGGCCAGCAGCGCGATCAGGGCCCGCATGGTCTGGCCGCCGTTGCTGAAGCGCTGCATGCCGAACCCGGCGCACAGGGTCAGCGGCTTGAGGGTGCCCAGGTCCAGGGCCAGGGCCTGCAGGTGCGCCTCGGGCACCCCGGTGACCGCGGCGGTGCGCTCCGGGGTCCAGGCGGCCACGCTGCGGGCGAAGGGTTCGAACCCATGCACGTGGTCCCGGATGAAATCCGGGTCGGTGAGCCCGCGGCGGATGATCAGGTGGGCCAGGCCCAGGGCCAGGGCGCCGTCGCTGCCGGGCCGGGGCTGGACCAGCAGCTGGGCCCGTTCCGCCGTCTCGGTGCGGCGCGGATCGATCACCACGCAGCGGGCGCCCCGCTCCAGGGCCTGGTCCAGGAACAGCATCTGGTGCAGGTTGGTGGCGGCCGGGTTCTTGCCCCACAGCACCACCATCCGGGCGTTGGCCAGGTCCCAGGGGGCGTTGTGCCGGTTGTCGCCCAGGGTGAGCCGGGTGGCCTCCAGCCCCGCCGGCCAGCACAGGTCGCCGTAGCTGGTGGTGCAGCCGCCGAACAGGCGCCAGAAGGCCATGCCCACGCCGTTGAGCAGGCCCTTGCTGCCGCTGCCGGCGTAGTAGAACACGCTCTTGGGGCCCAGCCGGCGGCGCACTGCCGTAAGCCGCTCGGCCATGAAATCCAGCGCCTCGTCCCAGTCCACCGGGCGGAACCCGCCGTCCGCCCGGCGCCGCTGGGGCCGCAGCAGGCGCCCGGGATCGGCTTCCAGGTAGCTGAGCCCTTTCAGGCAGGGTCCGGCCGGGGTGGCCCGGTTGCCCGGATGTGCCTCCAGCGCCGTGACCTGGCCGTCGCGCACGGTCACCCGCAGGCTGCACGTGCCGTAGCAGTTGCGGGGGCAGGCTGAGGTATAGATGGGCATGGATGCTTCACTCCGTCCCAAAAGAAGGCCTTTTGGCAATTCCAATGGTGGGCCGGTTCCGGCAAACTGGGACAATGACAAAATCCTACTACGCCGGCCAAGATCTGGATGCCCCCTGCGGGCGCTGCAAAGGGGAGACACGCCACCGGATCCTCTCCATCACCGATGGCGTGCCCGAAAAGATCATCTGCGTCAGCTGCAAGTCCGTGCACAAGTTCCGGGAGGAGAAGGCGGATCGGCCCACGGCCGCCACCCGTCCCGCCCGTCCCACCACCGCCTCCCGCGCCGCCTCGCCCCGGGCCGCCGCCTCCCCGTCCCGGTTCCAGGAACTCATGGTGTCGGAGCAGGCCGGCACCAAGGCCGTGCGCTACACCGTCACCCTGCGCTGGGACGAAGGGATGTGGATGGACCATCCCAACTTCGGCCTGGGCAAGGTGCAGAAGCGGCTGGGCCGGAAGGTGGACGTGCTGTTCCGGGACGGGCTGAAGACGCTGGTGAGCGCCTAGCCTAGCGCAGCGGGACCAGGATCTCCTCCAGGGACCGCTTGGGCACGTGGTGCACGCCGGCCGCGTCGCGCCAGTACTTGATGTCGCCATCGGCCCCCACCGGCACGATCCGCACCTCCTCCTTGGGCTGGCCCAGGGCAATCACCAGCAGGATCTCCAGGTGGTCCGCAAGGCCCAGGAGCTGGCGCAGCCGGTCCCGCCGCACGGAACCGATCATGCATCCGCCCAGGCCCTGGCTGGTGGCCCCCAGCAGGATGCTCTGGCAGGCGATGCCGTGGTCGCAGCCGAACTCCCGGGTGAGGGTCTGGTCGCCCAGCACCAGGATGTAGGCGGAAGGCCGCTCGCCCTCCACCGGCCCGGCCCAGTCCTTCAGGTACCCGGCCCAGGTCAGCTCGGGAAAGATCTTGGCGTTCCATTCCCGGTCATTGCAGGGCATGAACTTCAGGGGCTGCAGGTTGCGCCCCGAGGCGGAAAGCCGGGCCAGGTCCACCAGCCCCTCCAGCACCTCCATGCTGATGTCGTGCTCCTGGTGAAAACGGCGGTAGCTGCGGGTCTGGCGCACCAGTTCCTTCATGTCCATGGCTGCTCTCCTGGGGATCGTTTCCAGTCTGCACCGGAACCACGGCCGGGGCCAAGCCTTGGCCCAGGCCACGGACATGGTTTAAAACGGATTCAAATTTTGTTATTTTTCCTAATATATATAACATCATCAACAATTTCTTTTATTTCCATTTGTTTTATACTGATAACGACGATTTTGGGCTTGCAGTTTCCAATGACAGGAGTCGTAATGCTGTTTTCGCCCCTGCCCGCACTGCTTCTCGCCGCCGCCCTGCTGGTTTCCTGCAACCCGCACGCGGCGACCCGCAGCGCCTTCCACATCGGCATCGCCACCGGCACCGTCACCCAGCAGGAGGACGATCTGCGCGGCGCGGAGCAGCTCATGAAGGAATACGGCTCGGCGGCCAAGGGCGGCATGATCCGCCATATCACCTTCCCGGATGATTTCATGTCCCAGCAGGAGACGGTCGTCTCCAGCCTGGTGGCCCTGGCCGATGATCCACTTATGAAGGTCGTGGTGGCCTCCCAGGCCATCCCGGGGGTGGCCGAAGCCTTCCAGCGGATCCGGGCCCGGCGCCCGGACATCCTGCTGCTGGCGGGGCTGCCCCACGAGGACCCCCTGGTGATCCAGCAGGCCGCCCACCTGGTGGTGGACACCGACAACCTGGCGCGGGGCTACACCATCCCCTGGGCCGCCCTTCAGATGGGCGCCCGGACCCTGGTGCACATCTCGTTCCCCCGGCACATGTCCTACGAACTGCTCAGCCGGCGCCGGGCGATCATGGAAGCCGCGTGCAGGGACCTGGGCATGCGCTTCGTGTTCGAAAGCGCCCCCGACCCCACCTCCGACGTGGGCGTGGCCGGGGCCCAGCAGTTCATCCTGGAGAAGGTGCCCCAGTGGCTCCGGAAGTACGGCCCGCACGGCGAGAAGGTGGCGCTGTTCTGCACCAACGACGCCCAGACCGAGCCCCTCATCCGCCAGGTGCTGGCCAGCCGGAACGGCGTGTTCGTGGAGGCCGACTTCCCGTCCCCGCTCACGGGCTTCCCGGGCGCCCTGGGCATCGACCTCTCCGCCGAGCGGGGCGACTTCCCGGCCATCATGGCCAAGATCGAGCAGAAGCTGAAAGCCCGGGGCGGCAGCGGCCGGTTCGGCACCTGGGCCTTCAGCACCGGCTTCAGCGTCGCCGCGGGCCTGGGCGAACTGGGCAAACGGGTGCAGGAGGGCAAGGCCAGGGTCGACGACCCCAAGGAGCTGCTGGCCTGCCTGGGCAAGTACAGCCCGGGCGCCCAGTGGAAAAGTTCCGCCTACGTGGACTCCAGCACGGGGATCCGGGCCAGGAACCAGGTCATGGTCTACATGGACACCTACGTGTTCGGCCAGGGCTACCTGGGCGCCACCGGCCTGGACATCCCGCGCAAGTACTACAACCTCAGAAAGTCAGCACGCTGAACACGGGCAGGCCCTTGAGCCGTTCCCGGCCCTTGAGGAACGTCAGTTCGATGAACAGGGTCAGGGCCAGCGGGTGGGCCCCGGTGCGTTCGATCACCCGGCGCGCCGCGCCGGCGGTGCCGCCGGTGGCCAGCACGTCGTCGACGATGAGCACCCGGTCGCCTTCCTTGAAGGCGTCCTGGTGGATGTGCAGGGAGTTCTCCCCGTACTCGGAGGCGTAGGTTTCAAAAAAGGTGGGCATGGGCAGCTTGCCCGGCTTGCGGGCGGGCACGAAGCCCAGGCCGAGCCGGTGCGCCAGGGCCGAACCGAAAATGAAGCCCCTGGACTCCAGCCCCAGCACGTGGGTGGGGTGCATGGCCAGCGATGGCTCGGCCATGGCGTCGATGGCGCTGCTGAAGGCCTGGGCGTTGTCCAGCAAGGGCGTGATGTCCTTGAACAGGACCCCCGCCTGGGGAAAATCCGGAACGTCCCGGACAAACGGTTTGAAATCCATGGTGCCTCGCTAGGAGTGAATGACGAAAGGAAAGGGTAGTGATTTTCCCTCATCCAGCGCCCACCAGTCCAGTCTTGTTATTCTCGCCCCGGGCGCCTGCTCCAGGAATTCCCGGAACGCCTCCAGCCGGGAGAAGTCCCCGCCCGCTTCCCCAGTCACGGTGCCGTCGGGCTCGTTGCGCACCCAGCCTGCCAGTTCCAGGGCCTGGGCCTCCCGGCGCACCGAGTAGCGGTAGCCGATGCCCTGCACCCGGCCGTGGACCTGGAAGCCGGCCTTCATGGGTTGAAGACGGCCTCGAAGGCCTCCCGCTGGGCCATGGCCTCGGGACAGGCCATGTCCAGGCGCAGGGGGGTCATGCTCACGTAGCCGGCCAGGGCCGCCTCGCCGTCGCTGCCGGCGCTGCGGGCATAGGTGGGGCCGAGGTCCCCGCCGATCCAGTAGTAGGGGTTCTTGCGCGGATCCAGGCGCCGTTCCACCAGGTCGTGGTAGGTGCGGCTGTCCTGCCCGGTGAGCTTGAAGCCCTTGGCCTCGCCCTTGGGGAAGTTGACGTTCCAGATGCGGTTGGGAGGCAGGGCCATGGCCTCCCAGCGTTCCAGGAACCGGCGCAGCCAGCCTTCGGCCTGCTCCAGGTCGCCGCCGGGGGCCTGGGAGAAGGCCGCCGCCCGGGCCCCGTGCATGCAGCCTTCGAAGGCCGCGCCCACGGTGCCGGAATAGAACACGTCCTCGCCCAGGTTGAAGCCGTCGTTCACCCCGGCCAGCACCCAGTCCGGCGTCCGGTCCAGGAGGGCCCGGACGCCCAGCAGCACGCAGTCCACCGGGGTTCCGGTGCAGGCGTAGCGGTCCGGCCCCAGGTCGTGGACCCGGAGGATATCGTGCAGGCTCAAGGCGCTGGAGATGGCCGAGCGGTTCCGGTCGGGCGCCACCACCACCACCCGACCGAACCCGGCAGCCACCCGGGCCAGCGTGGCCAATCCCGGGGACCAGGCACCATCGTCGTTGGAGAGAAGGATCAGTCGTTCAGACATGGGGTTAGTTTAGCGAGGTTCAACCAATCCTTGACCGGGGGGGTTCAAGGCCCTAGAATCAAACCTTCACGGCGCGTGGCGCAGCCTGGTAGCGCACTACCTTGGGGTGGTAGGGGTCGGAAGTTCGAATCTTCTCGCGCCGACCAATACGAGAAATAGAGGGCGGACACCCCAGTCCGCCCTCATGTTTTGTCAGAGGGAAGATTCGGACTTCCGATCGGCATTGGCGCGCAGGTAGCCCAAGCGGAGGACGCACCGCGTCCGGAGCGGTCCGGCGCAGCCGGATGGGCGTGCGCAGCCAATGCCGCGGGGTGAGCGGGAGCGAACCGAAGTTCGAATCTTCTCGCGCCGACCAATACGAGAAAAAGAGGGCGGACACCCCAGTCCGCCCTCGTGTTTTGTCCGGAGCGATCCGGTCACTCCCTCCGCTGTTCGAGCATGTGGAACAGTTGGGCCCTGGATTTCTCGTCCTCCCAGCGGCCCACGGTGATGGCCACCTGGCGGGCCACCTCCTGGATGAGGCTGCGTTCCTCCTGAAGGAAAGGGCCCTCGTCGAAAACCGGCATCTCGCGGTTGTAGGCAACCTGGACCCGGCCCCGTTCCCGGTCCCCCACCCGCAGGGGGGCCTCCTGGGTCCATGGCGTCTCCCGGAAGGTCGGCGTGGCATAGGCGCGCCCATCGAGGGTGATGCGCCCGGAGGTGAGTTCGGGGTACTGCCAGGCCGGGGGAAGCAGGCTCACGATCTCCTTGAGCTGCTCGTCCAGGGCCAGGTCGGGGCGCTGGGAGACTTGGGCGATGCTGTAGAGGCAGTCCAGCTCCTTGACCCTTTCGCGCAGGGCCCACTGGGAGGCCTGGAAGGCCACAGCCACCCCCAGGGTCTCCCCCACGGCCTCGAAGAAGGGCAGGTCATCCCGGGTGAAGCTCTCGGCCTTGCGGAAGCCCAGCTGGAGGATGGCCCGGATGCGGTCATCCACGGGGACGGGAACGACGGCCAGGGAGAGGTAGTCGCCCCCCAGGACCAGGGACCGGGCCTGGGCCTGGGCGTACTGCCGGTCCTCCCGGAGGAGGATGGGACGCGTGGCGTCCCCGGTCCAGAAGCTGCCACCCCGGGTGAAGAAGGGGGCGGCCGCCAGGAACTGGCCCCGGAGCATGGAATCCAGGATGGAATCCATGGGGGGGGCCCCCTGGGGACCGGGGACGGGAGCCTCGGGCCGCTGGGTGGGGGCGTCGCAGATGAAGCGGGAGGCGCCGCCTTCCACCGTGGCCCGGCAACGGCAGGCCCGTCCCGCCTCCTCCAGGCGCACTTCCAGGAGATCGCAGCCCAGGAATTCCAGGATGGAACCGCTGGCCATCTGGAGGAACTCCGGTCTCTTGAACCCCTGGTTCGCCATGGAGAACAGCCGGTGGAGAAGGTCCCGGAACCGCAGGGAATGCGCTCCGGCGCGGATCTGGAAGGGATGGCCGTCCTGACTGGCTGGGCTCATGCCGCATGCCCTCCGAACAAGGACCTGGGGATTCGGGGATCCAGGGATGACGGCCTTCATTCTGCCCGAAGTGGGTGGGAGTTTTCAGTGCTATGATCCCGGTGTCCCCGAAACCCTTCGGAATTCCTCCCCAGGCCGCCCCAGGCGGGCCACGAGGAAGGCGCCATGAGAGACCCGATCCTAGACGCGCTGCTCGGCGCCCCGGAACAGACCGAGATCCCCTTCGAAGCCCTGATGCCCCGCCGGGTGGAGAACCTGCTGCTGGTCACCAGCCTGTACGACAGCTACACCTTCATTGAGGATGGACGCCTGTCCGAGATGCTGCTGGAGGAGTTCATGGAGCTCCACCTCCAGTCGTCCCCCAACATCCGGCGGGTGTCCACCGCCCGGGAGGCCCTGGACCTCATCGGGCGGGTGCCCTTCGACCTGGTCATTTCCATGCCGAGGGTGGGGGACATGAACGTGCGGGCGTTCGGCCCCGCTGTGCGGGCCCTGGCCCCAGGCCTGCCCGTGGTCCTCCTGGCCAGCAGCCTCCGGGAGCTGGGACAGCTGGGGGTGGATGGGCTCAAGGGGATCCAGGAGGTCTTTGTGTGGCTGGGGGACGTGTCCCTGTTCCTGGCCATGGTCAAGTGCGTGGAAGACCGCATGAACGCCCTGCACGACGCCCGCCTGGCGGGGGTCAAGTGCATCCTGATGGTGGAGGACGACATCCCCTTCTGCTCCGCCATTCTCCCCGTGCTCTACACCGAGGTGATGAAACAGGCCTTCGGCCCCATGGCCGAGGGCGTGAACCGTTCCCAGCGCGTTCTCCGCCGCCGGGCCCGGCCCAAGATCCTCCTGGCCCACACCTTCGAGGAGGCCATGGCCACCCTGGAGACCCACGGGAAGGACCTGGCCGCCCTGCTCCTCGACGCCGCCTTCCCCCGGGCCGGAGGGATGGACGTCAACGCCGGCAGGGAGTTCGCGACGGTGGTGGCGGAGCGCTTCCCGGACCTGCCCATCCTCGTCCAGTCCAACCGCGAGTACTGGACCCCGGGGGAAGGGGTCCCGGCCCAGTTCCTGGACAAGACCTCCCCGGACCTGGTCACGGGCCTGCAGACCTTCCTGCAGGAGCAGCTCGGCTTCGGGGACTTCGTCTTCCGCCTTCCGGACGGTTCGGTGGCCACCCGGGCCCAGGATCTCCGAAGCCTGGAGTGGGCCGTCCAGGCCGTGCCGGACGGGTGCCTCGAGGCCCACGCCCGCCGGGGAGACTTCAGCCGCTGGGTCCTGGCCCGCGCCGAGTTCGAGTTGGCCGGCACCCTGGACCAGATCGTGGCCGGCGGGCTCCCGGCCCCCGAGCTGCGCCGGCGGATCCTCGAGGCCCTTTCCGCTCACCGGGCTCTGCGCGGCGCCGGGGTGGTGACCGAATTCTCGGCCTCCGGCTTCGAGGGCAGGACAAGGTTCGCGCGGGTGGGCAAGGGCTCCCTGGGCGGCAAGGGCCGGGGCCTGGCCTTCATCAATTCACTGCTCACCTCGTACGGGCTGGAGACCCGCATCCCGGGCATCCGCATCGGTGTGCCGCCCACCCTCGTGCTGGCCACGGATGTGTTCGACCAGTTCATGAAGGCCTCAAACCTCACCGGGTTCGCCCTGGGGGAGACCGACGACGAGAAGCTCTCCCGCGCCTTCCTGGCCGCGGAACTGCCCCGGGATGTCGTGGATGCCCTCTGGACCTTCCTGGACTGGGTGCGCCACCCCCTGGCGGTGCGTTCCTCCAGCCTGCTGGAGGACGCGTCCTACCAGCCCTTCGCGGGGATCTACCAGACGTACATGATCCCCAACAATGACGAGGACCCCGAGGTGCGCCTGGCCCAGCTGGGAGACGCCATCAAGCTGGTCTACGCCTCCACCTTCCGCTCCGACGCCAAGGCCTACATCCAGTCCACGCCCAACCGTCTGGAGGAAGAGAAGATGGCGGTGGTGATCCAGCAGGTGGCTGGCCGTCGGCACGGCCGGTATCTCTACCCGGACTTCGCGGGGGTGGGCCGCTCCCTGAACTTCTATCCCATGCCCGGCATGAAGCCCGAAGAGGGCATCGGCTCCGTGGCCCTGGGCCTGGGCATGACCGTGGTGGACGGCGGCCGGTGCGCGCGCTTCTGCCCCGCCCAGCCTGCCAAGCCCCTGCAATGGTTGACCCCTGAGGACTGCCTGGAGAGCGCCCAGCGGGAGTTCATCGCCCTGGACCTGGAAGGCGGCAGGGTGGACCCGGTCACCGGCGGCGCCATGCTCAACCTGGCCACCCTGGACCTCCGGACCGCCAAGGAGCACGGCACCCTCTATCCTGTGGGCGGTGTCTACTCCGCGGACAACAACGCCATCTACGACGGCTGCTCGCGCCCCGGGGTCCCCCTGGTGACCATGGCCGGCGTGTTCAAGGGCTCGGTCTTCCCCCTGGGGGAGGTGCTCACCCTGCTCCTGAAGGTGGGGGAAGCGGCCAATTCCTGCCCCGTGGAGATGGAGTTCGCGGTCTGCCTGGGCAGCGGCCCCGATCACACCCACGAGTTCCATTTCCTCCAGATCCGGCCCATGGTCATGGGCACGGACACCCAGGACATCGACATGGGCTCCCTGGTCCCGGAGCAGGCCCTCTGCACCGCGCGCATGGCGATGGGCAACGGGTTCCTGGAGGGGGTGAGGGACCTGGTGTACGTGCGGCCCGACCGGTTCGAGCGGGCCCTGACCTCCGTCATCGCCGGGGAGGTGGGGGAGATGAACGAACGGCTGAAGGCCGCCGGGCGCCCCTACCTGCTGGTCGGGCCGGGCCGCTGGGGCTCCGCGGACCCGTGGCTGGGCATCCCGGTCACCTGGAGCCAGATCGCCGGCGTGCGCTGCATCGTGGAGACCGACCTGGGGGACATGCACGTGGACCCTTCCCAGGGCTCCCACTTTTTCCAGAACATCATGGCCTTCGGGATCGGCTACCTCACCCTGGAGACCCACGGCACCGCCGACCGGATGGATTACGCCTGGCTGGAGGCCCAGGGCGCGGAGCCGGGAACGGCCCACCTGCGCCACTTGAGGTTCGACGAGCCTTTCCAGATCGCGCTCAATGGGCGGCGCAACCTGGGAGTGGTGCTCAAGCCCGGGTTCACCCTGGCTCCATGACCGGCGAAGGCCCGAGGGCCAGATATCAATAAGGGGCTCCTTGGCGAAGCGCCCCGACAGAATGTTTGCCTCAAGGTTGAGTTTACCCTTGGCGAGGTTGCCCTTGGCGTGGTTATCCTGTAGGCATACCAAGACCAAGACCTGTGGCGGGAGCTTTTGTGTCCCCCCCAAGGCGTCCCCGGGGCGTCACGCAGGCACTGGCCGTGAGGGCGCCGGAGTCGCGCCCGGTCTTTCGCTATTTGTCCTCTTTATTCATAAGTTCAACCTTCCTTGGCCGTGGTTGGCCAAGGCCGGATGGTCGACCGATTGACCGTTCGGTTATACCAGAACATGATGGGCCTGCTTTCCATGAACCGCCTTCCCTTTGCTGTTCCCGCTCTGTTGCTGATGGCCATCGGTTGTGCCCGCCTCGTCCAGACCGAGTACCGCAAGCCCGCCCTCCAGGTCCCGGGCCGCTGGGCGGAGGGCGGCGGCTCTGAATCCGCCCCAACCCTGGACCAGACCGCCTGGTGGAAGGCCTTCGCCGATCCGGTGCTGGACGGCCTGATGGACCAGGCCCTGAAGGGCAGCCTGGACCTGCGGCAGGCGCAGGCCCGGATCGTCCAGGCCCGTGCCGAGCTGACCACGGCCAAGGCCGCCCAGGCGCCCACCGTCACCGCCAGCGCCTCGGCGACCCGGGGCCAGACCAGCCAGAATTCCCTGAGCGCCTATCCCTACCCGTACACCCAGTATCAGGCGGGCTTCGACGCCGCCTGGGAGTTCGTCCAGGTCGGGGGGCTGGCGAAGGGCCGGGAGAAGGCCCAGGCCCTGTACGAAGCCAGCCTGGAGGACCTGAACGCCACCCGGCTCACCCTCCTGGGCGACGTGGCCCGGTACTACATCACCCTGCGTTCCTGCCAGGCCCAGTTGGAGATCACCCGGGGGAACGCCGAGGTGCAGGGGCGCAGCGCGGACCTCACCGAACAGCGCTATGAGGCCGGGCTCGTGGGCCGGCTGGACGCCGCCCAGGCCCGGACCCAGGCGGCCCAGACCCGGGCCCAGATCCCCGTCCAGCAGGCCCTGGTCCAGCAGGCCATCCACCGGCTGGGCATCCTCCTGGGCCAGACTCCGGAGGCCCTGGAAGGCGGGCTGTCCACCGCCAAGCCGCTGCCCCGATGCCCCGCCGCCGGCGCCGCCGGCCTGCCCGCGGAACTCCTGGCCCGGCGCCCGGACCTGCGGCGGAAGGAACGCCAACTGGCGGCGGCCATGGCCGATGTGGGCGTGGCCAGGGCCGATCTCTACCCCACCTTCGACCTGACCCTGGGCCTGGGGCTGGAAAGCCTCGGCAGCTCCCATTTCGCCAGGCGCTCCAGCCGCTACTGGGACATCGTGCCCGGACTCAGCCTGCCGGTGTTCACCCGGGGCCGGCTCAAGGCCGCCGTGACCCGGAAGCAGGCGGTCTACGATGAGCAGTTGGCCGGATTCCAGGCCGCCTACCACGGCGCCCTGGAGGACGTGGAGAACGCCCTGTCCTCCTGCTACACCGACCGGGCCCGGCGCCAGGACCTGGAGGAGGCCCTGGAGGAGAGCCGGCTGGCCGCGGACCTGGCCGAACAGCGCTACCGCCAGGGCCTAACCGGCTTCCTGGACGTGCTCAGCGCCCAGTCCGCCCGCTACACGGCGGAAAGCGCCCTGAGCCAGTCCCGGGCCGACCTGCTCACCGACTACGTTTCCTTGTACAAGTCCCTGGGCGGCGGCTGGAACACCGGCCCGGGACCGGACTAGGGCTCAGCCATCCTTGAACTGGGAGTGAAACTCATGATTTCGGCAAAACTTTTCAAACACGCGGGTGAGGTCGGTTTGGCGGGGATCTGCCTGCTCTTGGCGGGATGCGCCCGGCGGGCCGGAGTGCCCCAGGCGCCCCCGGAGGTGGGGGTGGTCACCATCCAAGCCAGCCCACTGCGCTTGACCACGCGGCTCCCGGGCCGGATCGCCGCCTTCCTCACCGCCGAGATCCGCCCCCAGGTGAACGGCATCATCCAGAGCCGCCGTTTCGAGGAAGGCTCCACGGTGCGGGCCGGACAGGTGCTCTACCAGATCAACCCCGCCACCTACCAGGCCGCCGTCGACCAGGCCAAGGCCAACCTGGCCGCCGCCGAGGCCGACCTCGCCAACGTGCAGGCCACCCTGCCCACCTTGCAGGCCCGGGCGGACCGGCACAAGAGCCTGCTGGCCATCCATGCGGTGGGGCAGCAGGATTTCGAGCAGGCCCAGACCGACCTGCAGCAGGCCCAGGCCACCGCGCGGTCGCGCCAGGCCACGATCCTGGCCGACCGGGCGTCCATGGAGAGCGCCCGCATCAACCTCGGCTTCACCCCGATCCAGGCGCCGATCAGCGGCCGGGTCGGCAAGTCCACGGTGACCGTCGGCGCCCTGGTCAGCTCGTACCAGTCCGCGCCCCTCACCACCATCCAGCAGATCGACCCCGTCTATGTGGACGTGGTGCAGGCCAACGCCGACCTCCTGCGGCTGCGCACCAGCCTGGACAGCGGCCGGCTGCGGAGCGACGCGGCCCGCCAGCGCAAGGTCCAGCTGCTCCTGGAGGATGGTTCGTCCTACCCGCTGGCGGGCACCTTGAAATTCCGCGACTTCACCGTCGATCCCGGCACCGGCGCCGTGACCGTGCGCCTGACCTTCGCCAACCCCAAGGAGACGCTGCTCCCGGGCACGTTCGTGCAGGCGGTGGTGGAGGAGGGCATCGACCCCAAGGCGATCCTGGTGCCCCAGCAGGCCGTCAACCGGGATCCCAAGGGGCAGGCTTACGTGTGGCTGGTGGGCAAGGACGGCCGGGCCGAGAACAGGCTGCTGACCGTAGACCGGACCGTGGGCGACCAGTGGCTGGTCACCACCGGCCTGACCGGGGGGGAACAGGTGGTGGTGGAAGGCGGCGAGCGGCTGCGGGTCGGAATGGCGGTCCGGACCACCCCCTTCCAGAAGGTCCTGCCTCGCGGCTCCCACGCCCTGGTGGGGCGGTTCGCCGGTCCGGAGGCCGGAAAGGCGGCCGCCCATGTCTAGGTTCTTCCTGGACCGGCCCGTCTTCGCCTGGGTGATCGCCATCGCCATCATGGTGCTGGGCTGCCTGTCCATCTTCATACTGCCGGTCTCCCAGTACCCGCCCATCGCCCCGCCGTCCATTTCCATCCAGGCCACCTACCAGGGCGCCTCGGCCGAGACGGTGGAGAACACGGTCACCCAGATCATTGAGGAGCAGATGACCGGGTTCGACAACCTGCTCTATCTGTCCACCACCAGCGACTCCTCCGGCACCAGCCGGATCGAGCTGACCTTCAAGCCGGGCACCGACTCCGACCTGGCCTGGGCCCAGGTGGAGAACAAGCTGCAACAGGCCAACGCGAGCCTTCCGACCACGGTGCAGAACTACGGCATCACGGTCCGGAAGTCCACCCGCAACTACCTGATGTTCGTCGGCCTCATCTCCGAGGACGGAAGCATGGACGGCACCGACCTGCGCGACTACGCCCTGACCAACCTGCAGCAGGCGCTGTCCCGGGTGCCCGGGGTGGGCGAGGTCACCGCCTTCGGCGGCAAGTACGCCATGCGCATCTGGCTGGACCCCAACAAGCTCAACACTTACAAATTGACCGTGGCGGACGTCACGACCGCGCTGACGGCCTATAACGTGGAGGTGTCCGCCGGCCAGTTGGGTGGCGACCCGGCGGTATCCGGACAGCGGCTCAACGCTTCCATCGTCATTCAGAACCTGCTGAAGACGCCCGAGGAGTTCGGCGCCATCCCGGTCCGCACCGCCACCGACGGCTCGGTGGTCCGGGTCCGCGACCTGGCCCGCACCGAGATGGGGTCCGAGGTCTACAACATCAACGGCTACTTCAACGGCAAGCCGGCAGGCATCCTGGCCATCCGCCAGGTCACGGGGGCCAACGCCCTGGACACCTCCGCGGCCGTCCGCGCCAAGATGGCCGACATGACCAAGTATTTCCCGCACGGGATGCGGGCGGTCTACCCGGTGGACACCACCATCTTCACCCGGGTGGCCATCCATGAGGTGTTCAAGACCCTCGTCGAGGCGATCGCCCTGGTCTTCTTCATCATGCTGTTCTTCATGGGCAACATCCGGGCCACCCTGATCCCCACCATCGCCGTTCCAGTGGTGCTGCTGGGCACCTTTTCCGTGCTCAACTTCTTCGGATACTCCATCAACATGCTGACGATGTTCGCCATGGTGCTGGCCATCGGCCTGCTGGTGGACGACGCCATCGTGGTGGTGGAAAACGTCGAGCGGGTCATGACCGAGGAAGGCTGCTCCCCCCGGGAGGCCACGGCCAAGTCCATGGACCAGATCACCAGCGCCCTGGTGGGCATCGCCCTGGTGCTCTCCGCGGTGTTCGTGCCCATGGCCTTCTTCTCCGGTTCCACCGGGATCATCTACCGGCAGTTCTCGGTGACCATCGTCGCTTCCATGCTGCTCTCGGTGCTGGTGGCCCTGATCCTGACCCCGGTGCTTTGCGCCACCCTGCTTCGGCCCACCGACCGGGAGGCCCTGCACCGTTCCTGGTGGCTGGGGCCGCTGCGACAGTTCTTCACCCGGTTCAATTCGTCCTTTGAAAAGGTGCGGGAGCGCTACGTGCGGGTGGTGCAGCACTCGATCCAGCACAAGGGGCACTACATGGTGGTCTACGGAATGATCCTGGCCTTGGTGGTGGTTCTCTTCTACCGCCTGCCCAACGGCTTCCTGCCGGACGAGGACCAGGGTTCCCTGCTGGTTTCGGTGAACCTGCCCACCGGTTCCACCAGCGAGCAGACCCGGTCCGTGGTGGAGCAGATCAACGACTACACCATGGATCAGGAGAAGGGCGCCGTCGCGGACGTGATGCCCATCATCGGCACCGGTTCCAGCGGCACGGCCCAGAACCTTGCCATGCTGTATGTGCGCCTGAAGGACTGGGACGAGCGCCGCAAGCCCGGCCTCGCCGCCCAGGCGGTGGCGGACCGGATCATGAAGCGGTTCCGGAACCTGGGCCAGGCCAAGGTGTTCGCCATCATCCCGCCGCCGATCGTCGAGCTGGGCACGGGCACCGGGTTCGATGCCGAACTGGTGGACTTCAGCGGCCAGGGCCACCTCAAGCTCATGGAGGCGAAGACCCAGCTGGTCAACATGGCCAGCCGGGATCCGCGCCTGGTCCGGGTCCGGCACCAGGGCCTGGACGACGTGCCACAATTCCGGGTGGACGTGGACTGGGCCAAGGCCGGCGCCCTGGGCGTGCCGATCTCCGACATCCACGACTCCCTCTCCTCGGCCTTCGGCGGTGCCTACGTCAACGACTTCATCAAGAGCGGCCGGGTCAAGCGGGTCTTCGTCCAGAACGACGCGCCGTTCCGGATGCTGCCGGGGGACTTCAACCAGCTCTACACGCGCAACGGCGCCGGGAACATGGTGCCGTTCTCCGCCTTCGCCACCACCCGCTGGACCAGCGGCTCGCCGCGCCTGGAGCGGTTCAACGGCTTTCCGTCGGTGAATATCGTCGGCGAGCCCGGAACGCGCGTGAGCACCGGCGAGGCCATGAAGGCCCTGGAGCAGCTGACGGACAAACTGCCCAACGGGTTCCGCCTGGACTGGAACGGCCTCTCCTACCAGGAGCAGCAGTCCACCGCCCAGGGCCCCCTGCTCTATGCCTTCTCGGTGCTGGTGATCTTCCTGTGCGTGGCCGCCCTGTTCGAGAGCTGGACCATTCCCTTCGTGAACCTGCTGATGCTTCCCCTGGGGGTGTTCGGCGCCCTGATGGCCACCAGCATGCGAGGGCTGTCCAACGACGTCTATTTCAAGATCGGCTTCCTGACCACCCTGGGCCTGTCCACCAAGAACGCCATCCTGATCGTGCAGTTCATCAAGGAGCAGATGCGCCAGGGGGGCGCCCTGATCCCGGCCACCCTGGCCGCGGTGCGAATCCGGTTCCGCCCGGTGCTCATGACCTCCCTGGCGTTCTTCTTCGGCACCCTGCCCCTGGCCCTGGCCAACGGCGCCGGCGCCGGGGCCATGAAGGGCATCGGCACCGCGGTGACCGGCGGCATGCTTTCGGCCACCTTCATCGATCTGATCTTCATCCCCATGTTCTTCGTCATGGTCTCGGAGTTCTTCTCCAGAAAGAAGGGGGAGGCGCCGGCCCCACGCTAGATCCCCGGCCAAACTTTTGAAAACCTGGCCATTTTGAATTACTCTCGAGCATGGGCGGGGCGATGAGCCCGTTCGAATCCTCTCGCGCCGAGCAGACCAAGAAGAGGGCGGATCCCAGGTCCGCCCTCCCTTATTCCAGGGAGCCGGATGGCCACGGAAATCTACCTTGTTCGTCACGGCCAGACCGAGTGGAACCGGGACTCCCGGGCCCAGGGCCGGCTCGATTCGCCGCTGACCGCCCTGGGCCGCGAGCAGGCCCGGCACACCGGCCGGGCCCTGGCCAGGCTCGGCCTCGCCGGGCTGCCGGTGGCCATGAGCCCCCTGGGGCGCACCCGGGCCACCACCGCGATCCTCGCCGAAGAAGTGGCCCTGGGCCCGGTAACCGAGGAACCCCGGCTCATGGAGCTGGCCCTGGGCTCCTGGGAAGGCATGACCCTGGGCGAGATCCAGGCCCGGTTTGCCCGGCTGCTGGAAGGCAGCACCGAGCACACCTGGTATTTCCGGGCGCCCGACGGCGAGAGCTTCGACTCCGCCCGGATCCGGGTCGGCGGCTGGCTGCGGGAGCAGACCGGGCCGGTGCTGGCCGTGGCCCACGGCATGGTGGGCCGGGCCCTGCGCGCGATCTACCTGGATCTGCCCTGGGAGCAGGCCCAGGCCGAGCCGCTGGCGCAGAATGTCATCTGGCACTTCCACGACGGAAAGCTGACGGTGCTGCCAGTGAGGTGACTTCATGGTTTACGGAGCGGTTCGAACCCAAGCACTGAGGCGCCAATGGGGAAGTTTCGTCCATGGCGGGGCCATGCCCACCGAGCTGCGGGCACCCATCCTCCGTTCATGGATCCGCTGCAAGCAGATCGGGGTGGACCCCAATGGCGGCAAAGGCAGCCTGGTCCTGCCCATGGTCGAGTTGAACCGGAGCCTGAAGAGCAACGCTGTGCTCATCGCCATGGTCAGGGACCTGCTCCAAGAGGTCTGCTGGTCCTCGGCCACCAGCGGCTTCATCTTTTTCCTCACAGACAAGGATGCCAACCTGCTGCTCATCATCGGCGACAAAAGGGTTGCCAAGGAGTTTGAGGAACTCATCAATTTCAGCGTGGGCGTCAACTGGGGCGAAGGCTCCGTGGGCACCACCGCGGTGTCACTGGCTTTCGATGAGCACAATTCGGTCCCCTGGATGTCCGAGGAGAAATACTGCTTCCTGCTGAAAGAGAAAGCCTGCGCCGCGGTGCCCATCAAGAGCCGGAACGGCAGCGTGGTCGGGGTCCTGGGCGCCGCGACCGACCTGGACGGATTGACCGGATCGGCCCCCTCGGTGTTCGATTTCCTGGTGGTGGCCGCCAAGGCGGTCAATGGCCGCTACCAGTGTTTCGAGGTGGAGAATTCCCTGGGCCGGACCCGGAAGAGCATGTCCCTGCTCCTGGACGCGATTCCTGAAGGGATACTCATAACCGACCAGGGCGGCAAGATCATGGAAGTCAACGGCCGGTTCGGCACCCTGCTGGGGCTGGATCTGTCCGGCGCCGTCGGCAAGCGGGCCGACCTGCTGATCCCGCCGGCCTCCCTCGCCCCCGACGAGGAGTGGGCCCCCGGAAAGCGCAGGCCCAGGCACGGCAACCCGCCTGGGCATCCATCCCGCACCCAGAAAATGACCAGCAGGAAGGTCCAATTCAAGGATGCCGACGGCCTCCAGGAATACAGCCTGCACATCCTCCAGGAATGCCAGGAGAAACGGCAGAAGGCCCCGGATGAGAACGGTTTCCATGCGAAATGGGGGTTTGCCGACATTCTGGGAGCGAGCGGCGAGATCCGGCAGGCCCTGGAACAGGCCATGGGCATCGCCGGCGAGCCCTATGATGTCCTGATCGAGGGGAAGACCGGCACCGGCAAGGAAATGTTCGCCCAGGCCATTCACAACGCCAGCGGCAGGGCGGCCTTCCCTTTCGTTCCCGTCAACTGCGGCGCCATTCCGGAGGAACTGGCCGAAAGCGAACTCTGCGGCTACGAATGCGGCGCATTCACCGGCGCCCATCCGCAGGGATTCCCGGGCAAGCTGGGCCTGGCGGACGGGGGCACGCTGTTCCTGGATGAAATCGGCGAGATGCCCCCCGGCCTCCAGGTGAAGCTGCTGCGCGTGTTGCAGGAAAAGAAGTACATGCGCCTGGGCGGCGTGCGCCCCATGACCGCCAACCTGCGGGTCATCGCCGCCACCAACCGGGACCTGGAAACCCTGCTCCGGACAGGGCGCTTCCGGGAAGACCTGTTCTGGCGCTTGAATGTCCTGAACCTGCGCATCCCTTCCCTCAGCGAGCGCGAGGGCGACATCCTGTTCCTGGCCGATCACTTCCTGAAGCAGCATGCGGGAGAACGAAGCATCGCCTATTCCCTGAGCGAGGAAGCCCGGAACCTGCTGCTGGCCTACCCCTGGCCCGGAAATGTCCGGGAGCTCCAGAACACCCTGATGGGCGCCGTGGTCCAGGCGCGGGATGGCGTCATCCGTCCCAGGCATCTGCCCGGACGGATCCTGGAGGGCGCGCGGCTGCGGGATGCCGGGAAGTCCGCCTCGCCGTGGCAGGAGGCGGAAAGAAGCCTCATTTCCCATGCCATCGCCACCAGCGGCGGCAATCTGACCCAGGCCGCCAAGCTGGTTGGCATCAGCCGGGTCACCCTCTACAACAAGATCAGGAAATACCACATGGCTGATTAGGGGCCGTTGCGGAATAACCTTTCCCGTTCAACGGCATTCCGCTACGGCCCCTTATGCCGGGGGTGCACGAAACAAAAAGGGTTCCTTCTAGACAACGGCTTAGGAATCGTCAAGAAACGATACAGCCGTATGAAATGCTTACACCTTTGGCGGGCGCGCCCGGGCCGCGTCCCGGGGCCTTCCCGCGGGTTCCTGGCCACATATCCCGGCGCCTGGGGAAAATCCGATGGGCCCTCCGCTGGCATCGTTCTGGCTTGTCACGATCCCAGAAGCTCATCCAGTGTTCTGGAACCATCTTCCAGCCAAACCGCAGGTCCAGTCCTGGGCCGGGTGGTGGATTTTTTGTCCCTTACCCCTTGCCAAGCAACCAACCGCCGAGGAGGCAAAATCGTGAAGACCGAAAAGAAAATGCCTGCAAAGGACTACCTGCTTGGAAGCCCCGAGCAGCAAAGTTGGATGAGAGATTATTTCTTTGCCCCCAGGGGCCACGGCTTCCTGGAACCGGGCGTGGTGGGCCTGGATGATGCCAAGATGAGCGCATACAACGTGGCCAAATCCTCCTATCAGATCCGCCCCGATGTCTTCAACATGGCCTACCTGGGCAAGGCGGTGGGCCTGGGCAGGGAGGAGATCATGCAGCGCATCCAGCGCATGTACGACCAGCGGATCATCGTGTTTGTCATGAACCCGGCGGTTTCCGTCTATGGCTGGGGACTCTATTATTGGATCGTAAAGCTCAATGAGAACGCCACTCCAGAATGCAAAGCCGAACTTTCCCAGTGGTTCCAGAACAAGGACGACATCTGCACGGGTTACCAATGCAACGGGGATTTCGACTTCTTCAATGGCAACCACATGCGGGTGCTCGATAATCTCCTTTCGGACGTGCTTGAGCCATGGCGACACCGTCCCGAGGTCCAGTACGTCCATCTCTGCCCCATCCGCCGCGATCTGCGGGAATCCCACGTGAACATGTGGGACTGCCCGGGCGAAGCCTACCGGGAATCGGTCTGGGGCCCGGGCCAGATGGAAAAGCTGGCGAAGCTCCAAAGCCACGTGGACCTCACCGACCTCAGGATCGTGCAGGCCTTGAACAGCAAACGCCCCATGGAGGACTTCTTCGATTTCAAGGTCCTGGCGGAGATCTCGGGCTTGGATGAAGACGACATGCTGACCGGCATCAAGGAACTGGTTGAAACCAAGCGGATCATCGTGCCGCTGGTCCACCTCAATTTCATGAAGCTGGGACTGACCAACCGGGTCTTCATCATCCGTCTGTTCCAGAACATTCCCTGCTGCCGCAAGGCCCAGATCACGGACGAATTGTTCCAGACGGGCGAGTTCAACACCGTCATGGAGTTCAGCGATTCGTTCGACGATATCGTCGTGTGGGCCTACAACGAAATCAGCGACATTGCCTCGTTAAGAGAAAAGCTTAATGCCTACAGCGAAATAGAAGAGATCAAAGAAGCCGATATGACCCGGATGTACCGCCGTTGGGTTTGCCGGCTGGATGACCAGAACGGTTACTGGGAAGAATGCATGTTCACGGACGATTTCCTCCAGGATCGCACCCAGGCCAGCAACCCCGCCACCTGCTGCCCAGCCCGGAAGGAGGGTAGATAACATGAAGATCGATGCCCCGAGGCCATACGTCGTCGACAACCTGCAGTATTTCCTGAACCCATCCTCCATCGCCGTGGTCGGCGCATCCCGGTATTCGAGCAAAGTCGGGTACAAGGTCATTGAAGGGCTGAAGAACTGGGGCTACAAGGGGACCATTTATCCGGTCAACCCCCGCACCCACGAAGTGCACGGGCTGCCGGCCTACAAGACGATCGTCGATATCCCCGGGCCCGTGGACCTGGTGTTCGTGGCGGTCCCGGCCCATCTGGTGAAGATGGTCCTGGAGCACGCGGTCGCCAAGAAAGTCAAGATCGTGGTGATCGCCACCAGCGCCTTCAAGGAGATCGGCCGCGGCGATCTGCAGGATCGCTTGACCCGCTACTGCCGGGACAACGAACTGCCGATGTTCGGCCCCAACCTGGTGGGCATGGGCAGCCCCTATCTCAATTTCAATTGCGGGTTCATCCCCTATCTGCCCATCAAGGGTCCTGTGGCCATGATTTCCCAATCGGGGGCCAATCTTCTGGCCGCCCTGGGCACCTCCACCACCATGCATTTCGGCATGAGCTTCTTCGTGGGCCTGGGGAACAAGGCCGACGTGGACTTTTCCGAACTGGTGGAATACGCCAAGCGGGATCCCAACACCAAGAGCCTCGCCATCTATATCGAAGGCCTGGACTCGCCGGAAGCCTTCATCAAGGCCTGCCGGTCCGTGGTGCCCCATAAGCCGGTGGTGGTCATCAAGGTTGGCGGTTCGGCGATCGGCATGAAGGCGGCCTTCGCCCATACCGCGTCGGAAAACGCCAATACCAGCGACGCGATGTACGACGACATCTTCCAGCAGTGCGGCGCCATCCGGGCCACGACCTTCCAGGAATTCCTGGATATCTCCCTGGCCCTGGGCATGCAGCCCGAACTGCGCGGCGACCGGGTGGTGATGGTCACCAACGGCGGCGGCTCGGGCCTGCTGTCCTGCGAGCATTTCGAGCGGCTGGGCATGCCGATGCAGGAATTGAAGATCATTTCGCCGAGCCTTGGCCTGAGGATCAGGAACTACATGCCCATGTTCGGTTCTCCCCTGAACCCGGTGGACATCTCCGGCACCGCCAGTCCGGTCCAGTACAAGGGCGCCCTGCGCCAGGCGATGCGTGACCCCGAGGTGGACATGGTCTACTGCTCCATCTGCCCCACCGCGGTGACCAATGTCCCGGCGGTGGTGGCCGTGGCGATCGAGATGTACGAGACCTACCGGTATCTCGGAAAGCCTTTCGTCATGGAGTGCCAGGGCGGCCAGGAATGCCTGGAAGCCATCCAGTGCCTCCGGGACCACGGCATTCCCGCCTATGCCACCCCGGAGCAGGCGGTCAACGCCATCGTCGCCCTGCGCAAATACGGGAAGATCAAGGCAAGCCTGGCGGCCGAAAGCCAGCGGGCTTAGGAGCCAGGTCCGGCAGCGGGGCCGCGCCACCCCCGCCCCCCCCCCCCCCGCCCCCACAGCCACCACCCCGCCCCCCAGCACCCGCGCCCCCCGGCACCCCCCCCCCCCCAACACC
>JARLGP010000284.1 GCA_031292735.1 Holophaga sp. | reverse complement strand
GCGCTTCCCGCCCATGCTGCTGCAGCCGCTGGTGGAGAACGCCATCCGCCACGGGATCGAGCCGCAGGTGGCCGGGGGGGGGGTGGACATCGCCGCGGTGCGCCGGGACGGCGCCCTGGAGCTGACGGTGCGCGACACCGGCCCCGGGTTCGGCCCGGCGCCGGGCGGCGGGCTCGGCCTGGACAACGTGCGGGCGCGGCTGGCCGCCCTGTTCGGCGAGGCCGGATCGCTGGAGCTGGCGGAGCTCCAGGAGGGCGGCGTGCTGGCCACCCTGAGGCTCCCGGCATGAGCGCCACCGCCCTGATCGCCGACGATGAGCCGCACCTGGCGGCCCATCTGGCCCAGCATCTGGCCGCGCTGTGGCCGGAGCTGGCGATCGTCGCCAGCGTCGGCAACGGCCTGGAGGCGCTGGAACGGATCCAGGCCCTGCGCCCGGACATCGCCTTCCTGGACATCCGCATGCCCGGGCTGTCCGGCCTGGAGGTGGCCGGGCGGCTCACGGTGCCCTGCCGGCTGGTGTTCGTCACCGCCTACGACCAGTTCGCGGTGGAGGCCTTCGAGCGGGAGGCGGTGGACTACCTGCTCAAGCCGGTGAACGATCAGCGCCTGGGCAGGACCATCGCGCGCCTGCGTTCCGGCCTGCCGGCGGCCCCGCCGCCGGAGGCCCTCCTGGCCCAGCTGCGGGCCCTGCTGGGGAACGCCCCCGTCCCCGGGCCGCTGCGCTGGATCAAGGCCCAGGCGGGCCAGGCGATCCGTCTGGTGGGGGTGGACGAGGTCTGCTACTTCCAGGCCAGCGACAAGTACACCACGGTCCGCACCCGCGACGCCGAGCTGCTGATCCGCACCCCCATCAAGGAGCTGGCGGAACAGCTCGACCCCGGCCAGTTCTGGCAGATCAGCCGGGGCATCCTGGTGAACGCGCGGCAGATCGCCGCCGCCCGGCACGACGCCATGGGCCGGCTCACCCTGCAGCTGAAGACCCGCCCGGAGACCCTGCCGGTGAGCCGCGGCTACGCCCACCTGTTCCGGCAGATGTGAAAGACGCGCCGGTGCTGCTAGCCTGATGCGGGACGAGATGATGCGGATAGCGGCCATCGATGTGGGATCCAACTCCATCCACCTGGTGGTGGTGGAGACCGACGCCATGGGCAACCAGCAGGTGCTGGCCCGGGAGAAGCACATGGTGCGCCTGGCGCGCGGCCTGCTGGGCACCGGGGAGATCGGGCCCGAGGCGTTCCAGGCCGGGCTGGAGGCCCTGGCGCTGATGGCCGAGGTGATCCGCGGGCTGCAGTGCCAGACCGTCATGGCCTGCGGCACCGCCGCGCTGCGGGAGGCCGGCAACGCGGCCCGGTTCATCCAGGAGGCGGCCAAGCTGGGCATCCCTATCAAGGTCATCTCCGGCGAGGAGGAGGCCAGCCTCATCTACCTGGCGGTGAGCCGGGCCATCCCGTTCCCGGACGAGCCCACCGTGTTGATGGACATCGGCGGCGGCAGCACCGAACTCACCTGGCTGGTGGCCGGCAGGCCCGCGGCGACCCTGTCCCTGCCCTGGGGCCTGCAGCGCCTGGCCGACGCCGTGCCCACCTCGGTCCCGCCCCTGCCCGCGGAACTGGCCCGGCTGCGCAAGTTCATCCGCAAGGTGCTCCGGAAGGCCGGCAAGGCCCTGCCCGGGGACCTGCCCTCGGCGCGGCTGGTGCTGGGCACCTCCGGCACCCTGCTGGACCTGGCCAAGGGCGCCAGCGACCAGGGCAGCTTCGACCTGCCCCAGCTGCTGCGCTTCAGGCGCAAGCTGTGGAAGGCCTCGCCCCAGGACCGGGTGGATCTGCTGGGGGTGGACCCCAAGCGCGCCGAGGTGCTGCACGTGGGCGCCAGCTGGACGGTGGGGCTGCTGGAATGGCTGGGGGCGGAACAGGTGCGCTGCCTGCCGGTGGGGCTGCGCGAGGGGATGGTGTGGAAGGCCCTGGCCCGGGGCGGCATGGCGCTGCCGGTGCTGGCCGACCGGCGCAAGGCCTCGGTGGAGGCCCTGTGCGCCAAGCTGGACCCCGATCCCGGGCACAGCCGCCAGGTGCAGACCCTGTCCGACCAGCTGTTCCAGGACCTCATGCCGTACTTCGAACTGGGCGATCCCGAGCGGGAGCTGCTGGGCTACGCCTCCCGGCTGCACGACGTGGGCCTGTCCCTGTCCGAGAAGGGGCACCACAAGCACGGCGCCTACCTCATCCAGAACGCCAACCTGGCCGGGTTCTGGCCGGCGGAGACCGAGACCATCGCCCAGATCGTCCGCTTCCACCGGGGCAAGCCGCCCTCCGCCGCCAACCACGAGTTCGCCCTGCTCAAGCCCTGGACCCAGCACGTGGTGGAAAAGCTTTCGGCCATCATCCGGGTGGCCGACGCCCTGGACCGCACCCGGCGCCAGGCGGTGCACTCCGCGCGGCTGGTGCCGGACGGGGAGGACCTGAACCTGGTGATCACCGGTTCCGGCGATCTGCGCCCCGAGCTGGAGAGCCTCCAGGACAAGGGCCGCTTCCTGTTCCGGCTGCTGGACCGCGAGGTGCGGGTGGTGCGGGCCGACTGAGCGGGAACGGTCAGGGGTAGCTGATGCTCACGGTGGTCGTCGCCCCCGCCGTCACCTCGCGCTGGCTGCCGTCGGTCTTCTGCACCGCGGCGGCCGATCCGGTGCTGCGCTGGGCGCTCACGCCGTAGTAGCCGCCCGAGCCCGAGACCAGCCCGGTGAAGTCCACCACGTCCCCGGTGGCGGTGGTGGTGGCGGTCAGGGCGCGGACGATGAGGGTCTGGTTGATCCCGGAGCCCGTGGCCAGGGTCTGCCGCAGTTCGCCCCAGGTGCCCTGGGTGCTGGTGGAGCCGGGGGTGACGGTCAGGGCGATGGTGCCCGGTTGCAGGGCGGTGGCGGTGAAGTCCAGGTTCACCCCGTAGCTCTGGGCCGCCACGGCGGTGACCGCGCTGCCGGCCTGGGCCGGATAGACGGTTGTGCCGGCGCCGGCGGGCAGGGCGGCCACAAAGTAGGTGCCCGCGGGCAGGGCATCCAGCACGTAGGCGCCAGCGCTGTCTGACAGGGCGCGGCGGGTGATGCTGGCCAGGCCGTTGCCGTCCACCGTCTCGGCGTAGACCTCCGTTCCGGCCAATGCGGCGCCGCCGGCGCTCAACGAGCCGGTGATGCTGGCGCAGGCGGCGAGGTCGGACACGGTGCCGGTGGCCAGGAACAGGTAGCTGGGGGTCGCGCCGGTGGTGTTGCCCTGGACGGCCTGGTTGCCCCGCAGCATCAGCCGGGCGGTGACCTTGCCGTTGCCGGGGACCACCACCGACCCCGCAGCCACCGTGGTGGCGGGCATGGTCAGCACCTTGCCGGAGCCGCCCGTCGGCACCACGTAGTTCGGCTGCCGGGTGTTGTCCTGATAGTTCAGGGTGGTGCCCCAGGTCAGCCGGACCTGGGTGTAGGTGCCCGCCTGGACCTGGTCGTCGGCCGCCAGGGTCTGGCTGCCCCCGTTCTGCAGGGCCTGCAGGTCGAAGGTGGCCGGAGTGACGGCCAGGGTGCTCCAGCTGCCGCCGTCCTTGCTGATCTCGACCTTGGCCAGGCTCACCACCACCTGGGAATAGCCGGCCACACTGTCCGCGCCCAGCTGGAGGGTGAGCGCGCCCATGGCCACGGGACCGGAGCTGCTGCCCCCGCCGCATCCGGTCGAGCCAAGGAGCAGGACTGGCAGCAGAAGGGCAAGGATCCTGGAAAGCACGCGCATAGGGTTTCGTCCGGTCAAAGGGCAGGGCCAAGGATGGGGAATGCTTTCCATTGTGCCTGCGGCCTGCGCGGCGCCCCGGCCGCGGGGGTGAACGGCGCCCAGCCATGGCTGAACGGCGGAATTCCGTGGCCGAGCGTGCCGCCGCTCACTCCCCCCAAGCGTCCCGGTCCATCCCCACCGCCCCCTGCTCGGCCCCGGACACCCCCGCCCGGTAGGCGGCGAGCACCCCGTTGAGCTTGCGCACGGGCCGCTTCACCTGCGCCTTGCGGCGCTCCAGCTCCTCCGGGGGCGCGTCCCTAGGTAGGCTGGTTGAACAGGCCGCCGGGCGTGGTGCTGATCCCCAGGTAGGCATAGGCGGCCCCGGTGGCCTTGCGACCCTGCTGGGTGCGGTCCAGGAAGCCGATCTGCATGAGGTACGGCTCCACCAGGTCCTCCAGGGCCCCGCCGTCGCTTTCCCCCAGGGCCGCCGCCAGGGTGCGCACCCCCACCGGCCCGCCGCGGAACTTCACGCACAGGGCCTCCAGGTAGGCGCGGTCCAGGCCCTCCAGGCCCAGGTCGTCCACCTCGTGCAGCGACAGGCAGGCGTCGGCGATGGGCGAGGTGATGATGCCCTGGCCCTTCACTTCGGCGTAATCCCGGCAGCGGCGCAGCAGCCGGTTGACGATCCGCGGGGTGCCGCGGGAACGGCGGGCGATGGCTTCGGCCCCCTCCACCGCGAGCTCCACGTTCAGCACCCTGGCCGAGCGGGTGGCGATGATGGCCAGCTCCTCCCGGGTGTAGTATTCCAGCCGGTGGGTGAGCCCGAACCGGTCGTGCAGGGGCTTGGAGATCAGCCCGGCCCGGGTGGTGGCGCCCACCAGGGTGAAGGGCCGCAGGTCCACCTTGAGGGTCTGGGCCGAAGGGCCCTGGCCGATGAGGATGTCCAGCTTGCGGTCCTCCATGGCCGAGTAGAGCATCTCCTCGATGGCCGCGGGCATCCGGTGGATCTCGTCGATGAACAGGAACTCGCCCTCCTCCAGGTTGGTGAGGATGGCGGCCAGGTCGCCCTTCTTTTCCAGGGCGGGCGCCTGGATCACCTTGCACGGGGCGCCCATCTCGTTGGCCAGCACGTGGGCCAGGGTGGTCTTGCCCAGGCCCGGCGGGCCGAACAGCAGCACGTGGTCCAGCACCTCCTTGCGGCCCTGGGCCGCGCGCAGCGCGATCTCGAGCCTGGCCTTGATCTTCTCCTGGCCGATGTACTCCGGCAGGGTTTGCGGCCGCAGGGAGTATTCGAAGGTCTCGTCCCGCTCGGCCGGATCGAGATCGGGATTGCGTTGCTGTTCCATAGGGCTCATTTCCTCATGCCGACCCGGCCCATGTCCACTATATCTGGATGGTCCACCCTCCTATACTGGCCAGTAGCCGTGGAGTGCCGCGGCCTCCCCATCGGAGACTCCGTGCCAGAGAGGGCTTCCATTTCCATCCGGGACCGGTTCGGGTTCGAGCGCTCCGTGCCGGCCCAGCGGTCCATGGTGCTGGGACGCCAGGCCCAGTGCGACATCGTGCTGCCGGACGGCATGATCAGCCGCACCCATCTGCGCATCGAGCTGAACGAGGACGGCTGGTGGGTGGAGGACCTGGGCTCCTCCCACGGCACCTTCCACCAGGACCAGCGGGTGGAGCGCATGCGCTGGGAGCCCGGCAGCACCATCCAGCTGGCGGACGGGGCCTATTTCCTCACCCTGCAGGCGGAGCGTCCGGCCTCGTCTTCGGAGGTCAACCTGCAGGCCATCCTGCAGACGGCGGCCCTGCTCACCGGGCAGGTGGAGCTGGACGACCTGCTGGAACAGACCATCGACCGCCTCCTGGGCCTTTCCGGCACCGACCGCGGCTTCATCATGCTGCCCGAGCAGGGCGAGCTGGTGGTCAAGGTCCAGCGCAACCTGGGCGCCGGCCCGGCCCATCTGGCCGAGGACATCCAGCTGTCCATGTCCAGCGTGCAGCAGGTGTTCGACCAGGGCGAGCCGGTGTGGATCCACAACGCGGCTTCCAACGAGCAGATGCAGGCCCGGCAGTCGGTGGCCGACCTGCGCATCCAGACCATCCTGTGCCTGCCCATGCTGGTCCAGGGCCAGCGCATCGGGGTGCTCTACCTGGACAGCCGCAACACCGTCACCGAGCCGGTGGACCGGGCCACCTTCGAGGCCATCGTCTCCCTGTGCGCCATCGCCATCGAACGCACCCGGCTGGCGGAGGCCGAGCTGCGCAACCAGCTGCTGGCCACCGTGGGCCAGGTGGCCGGCACCATCATCCATGATTTCAAGAACGGCCTGTTCGTGATCGCCGGCCATGCCCAGCTGCTGGGGCTCACCGGCACCGACGCCAACACCCAGCACCACCTGGCCCAGATCCTGGGCGCCACCGAGCGGCTGGGCCAGTTGAGCATGGACATCCTGGAATATGCCAAGATCCGGGAGCCCCGGCGGGAGCTGGTGGACCTGGCGCCCTTCCTGGCGGCCCAGGTGGAGCCGCTGCAGCCCCGGGCCCAGGACTCGGAGGTGGCCCTGGTCTGCCAGGGGCCCCCGTGCCAGGCCTTCCTGGACGGGCAGCGGTTCAACCGGGTGATCGAGAACCTGCTGGGCAACGCCCTGGACGCCCTGACCGGCAGCCAGGACGGCCGGGTCACCCTGGACTGGGGGCCGGCCGAGGACGGCGGCGTGTGGATCCGGGTGGCCGACAACGGCAAGGGCATCCCGCGCAAGCTCCAGAAGCGCATCTTCGAGCCGTTCTTCAGCTACGGCAAGGCCCGGGGCACCGGACTGGGCATGGCCACGGTGCAGCGGATCATGGCCGAGCACCAGGGCACCCTCGATCTGGTCAGCGAGGAAGGGCAGGGCACCACCATCACCCTGCGCCTGCCCCCGTCGCCGGGGGACCGTTCGGCCACCGGCGGCTTCGCCACCCACCAGGAAGGCCCCCAGTGAGGTCCGCGGCATGCGCGTAGGTCAAGGCATCGACGTCCACCGTTTCCAGCCCGAGCCCGACGGCCGGCCGCTGCTGCTCATGGGCTGCGTGGTGCCCCACGACCGCGGCCTGGTGGGGCACAGCGACGCCGACGTGATGCTCCATGCGCTCATGGACGCCCTGCTGGGCGCGGCCGGGCTGGGCGACATCGGCCAGCACTTTCCCGACACCGATCCGGCCTACCGGGGCGCCGATTCCGCCCGGCTGCTGGAATCGGTCATGGCCAGCGTCCGCGCCCGGGGCTGGGCGGTGGAGAACGCCGACGTCTGCCTCATCGGCGAGCGGCCCAGGATCGGTCCCCACCGGGAGGCCATGCGCCGGCGCATCGCGCCGATCCTGGGCATCGCCCCGGAGGACCTGAACGTGAAGGCCACCACCACCGAGAAGCTGGGCTTCACCGGCCGCGGCGAAGGGCTGGCGGCGCAGGCGGTGGTGCTGTTGCGGAAGGCCTGAAAGGCCCCGTGCTCAGGAACCAGCTTTGGCGGCCTCGTTGGTGGGTGTCGCATGGAGTTGCAGCCCCAGCGCCCGTACCACCTTCATGAAGGTCTCCAGCTCCGGGTTGCCTTCGCCGGACAGGGCGCGATAAAGCGATTTCGGGTTCAGTCCCGTGTCCCTGGCTACCTTGGCCATGCCTTGGGCCCGGGCGATGGTGCCAAGGGCGGCTGCGATCACCTGGGGATGGCCATCCTCAAGGGCGGCTTCCAGGAGGGCTGCCATGCGTTCCCCGGTGGTGAGGTTGGCGGCGGCATCATAGGGAGTTGTCATGGTGCGGGGCTGGCTGGGTGGAGTGGCTTTACGGAGGGTGCCGGGCTTGATCGATTCCATGGGGTGCTTCCTTTAGAGGGTGCCGGCCATTCGGATGGCAGCTCTGATGTCCCTTGCCTGGGTGCTCTTGTCGCCTCCCACGAGGAGGAGGATCAGGGTCCTGCCTCGCCGAGTGAAATAGACCCGGTAGCCCGGGCCATGATCGATCCGCAGTTCAGAAACACCGCTGCCAACTGGTTTCACGTCGCCAGGGAGCCCAAGGCCAAGCCGAAAAATCCTGGTCTCGATGCGGGCATAGGCTTGGGCGTCATTCAATCCATCCAGCCATTCTTGAAATCCGGGGGTCTTTCGAACCTCGTACATGAAACAATGGTCGCTTTAAAACGACCGCTGTCAAGAGAGGGAGGTGGATCATTCACACCATGGCATGGCTGGCTGGGGCATTGCGGAGATGATGATTTCAATCCGGGTGCCCATCCAGCCAGCCGCCGGCCAGCTCCCGCAGGGGGCCGGGCTGGTTGCGGGCGGGATCCTCCAGCACCGCCTCCATGAGTACCTGCTGGAGCTGGCCCAGCCAGGGCCCGCCCTTGCGTTCGGCCAGGGCCATGAGGGCCCGGCCGTCCAGGGCCAGGGCCTGGATGGCCAGGGGCGGGCGCTGGGCGGCCAGCGCCTGGAGCCGGGCCACCAGGGCCGCGTGTTCGGCCTGGTATGGCTGCACGCCGAAGCCCTTGCCGGACTGGTCGGCGATCCGGAAGCTGGCCCAGCGTTCCAGGGGCAGGTCGTCCTCCCGCAGCTGCTTCAGGAAGCGCCGGCAGGCGGCGTCGCCCCATTCGGGGCCCGGGTGGGTGCCGTGGTGGCGCACCAGGGCGGTCACCTGGCGGATCAGGGCGTGGCTGGCGCGCAGCCGGGTGAGGATGGCGCCCGCCATGGTCACGGAGATGGCCTCGTGTCCGTAGAAATGGGTTTCTCCCCTCGGATCGACGGTCCTGGCGGCCGGCTTGCCGGCGTCGTGCAGCAGGGCCGCCCAGCGCAGGTCGGGCTCCGGCGGCGCCTGGCGGATCACCTCCAGCACGTGCTCCCACACCGGGTAGCGGTGGTGGCGGTTCTGGACGCAGCCGACCATGGGGCGCAGTTCGGGCAGCCAGAGGTCCAGCAGCCCGGTTCCGGCCAGGGAGGTCAGCCCGCGCTCCGGCTCCGGCCCGCAAAGCAGCTTGGTGAGCTCCACCATGGCCCGCTCCACCGCGACCTTGGCGGCCACCCCCAGGCACGGGGGGATGGCCGCCAGGGTGCCGGGCTCGATGGCGAACCCCAGTTGGGCCTGGAACCTGCAGGCCCGCAGGCAGCGCAGGCCGTCCTCCCGGAAGCGCAGCAGTGGGTCGCCCACGGCCCGGATCAGCCGGGCTTCCAGGTCGCGGCGGCCGCCGAAGGGATCCACCAGGAAGGCCTGCCAGTCCTCCCGCTCCAGGGCTTCGGCGGGCAGCGCCATGGCGTTGATGGTGAAGTCCCGGCGGGCCAGGTCCTGCTCCAGGGTCAGGCCCAGGACCACCGATTCCGGCCGGCGCCCGTCCAGGTAGGCGCCGTCGCCGCGGAAGGTGGTGAGCTCGAAGGCCTGGCCGGCCTCCATCAGGGTGACGGTGCCGTGCTGCAGCCCGGTGGGGATGGCGCGCAGGCCGGCCGCCTGGGCCCGCTCCAGCACCACCCCGGGCAGCAGCGCCGTGGCCAGGTCCCAGTCGCCCCCCGCGCGCCCCAGCAACCGGTCCCGCACCACGCCCCCCACCACGGCCAGCTGGGCGTCCGGTCCCAGGACCTGCAGGATGCGTTGGAGGGCTGGATCCATGGGGCTCCTTGGCGGCAGATTCCCATCCTAGCCCAAGGACCGGCGCGGGCCTAGTGCGGCAGGTGGCGCGGCGCCTCGCCCACCCGCTCCTTGAGCGCGGATTTGCGTTCGGCCGCGATCTCCGCGGCGATCCGGTCCACCTGCAGGGTGAGCCAGTCGCAGGTAGGGCTGCCGGGCGTGTAGTCGGCGGGACCGAAATGGTCGATCCGGCCGTCCCGGCGCAGCCGGTCCACCTGCTTGAGGCTGGCCGGATTGGCCGGGTCGTAGACCGCGTAGCCGATGCCGCGGTTCTGGCGGATGACGCTGAAGGCCGGCACGTCCGAGGGCCCGTCGGCGATGTAGATCATGTGCTGGAACGGCACCCGGCGGTCCTCCTGGCGCATGGTGGCGTTCACCAGGATGCTGGGGTTGATGTTGCTGCCCTTGTTGATCTCGAACAGGGCCCGGGTCTTGCTGGTGTTGTCGTAGGCCGCGGCGATCTGGGCCACCCCGTGCATGGGGAACAGCGGCTCGCCCAGGTCGCTGGCGGCGGCATCCAGGTCCACGGTGGCGTCCACGTCGAAGCCCGGCGCCGGGGGCGATTCCAGGAACTCCGAAGCCCAGACGCCGTTCACGTAGGGGTTGATGGCGGAACCGAGGATCATCGCCTTCAGCCCGGTGGAAACGATGTAGTGCTCCAGGCGGATCTCGAAGCGCTGCACCTCCGGATCCCGGTCCAGGTGCTCGCGCAGGGCCCGGAAGAAGTCCGGCAGCCCGGGGTGGAAGCGGATCCCAGCGCCCAGCTCCCGCAGCCGGGCGTTGGTGAGGCCCGGCATGCGCCCGTGCTGGACGTAGGTGATCAGGTGGTTCAGGTAGGCGGTGTCCGGATGCACCGTCACCCCCTGCCGGGCGAAGTAGGCGGGCAGGGCGTTCACCTCCCGCCAGAAGGCCTCCTCGTCGACCTGGTAGGCCTCGAAGATCGGGTCCTGCATGTAGCCGGGGATGAGGGTCTTGTCGAAATCCCACACCAGGGCGATGACATTCTGCGGATACAGGGGGGTGGACATGGCTTCGATTCTACGGCCGTTTTGGCGCGAGAATGGGGGGATGGAACGACACTACTTCGACGCCAACGCCACCACTCCGCCGCTGCCCCGGGTGGTGGAGGCCGTCACGCGGGCCATGGCCGAAAGCTGGGGCAACCCCACCAGCATCCACCGGGAGGGCCAGCGGGCCCGGCACCTGCTGGAGGAGGCCCGCCGCGCCGTGGCCGCTTCCCTGGCGGTGCCCCCCGCCGAGCTGGTGTTCTGCGCCAGCGCCACCGAGGCCCTGCACCTGCTGATCCGCGGCCTCCGGCCGGCGCTGGGCGACCGCCCCGCCCTGGTGTTCCCGGGCGAGCACAGCGCCTGCCTCAACCCACTGGCCGACTGGGCCGCGGTGCGCTGGATGCCGGGCGATCCCGGGGGCTGCGCCACGGTGGTGCAGATGGCCGCCAGCAACGAGACCGGGATCCTGTACCCGATGCCCGCCGCGCCCGGCGCGGTGCGGATCAAGGACGCCGCCCAGGCCTGGGGCAAGGTGCCGGTGGACCTGTCGGACTGCGACGCGGCCGTGCTTTCCGGCCACAAGATCGGCGGCCCCCGGGGCGTGGCGGTGCTCTGGATGCGGCCCGGGCTGCCCTGGACCGCGGTGATGGAGGGGCCCCAGGAACGCCGCCGGCGCGGCGGCACCGAGGACCTGCCGGCCATCCTGGGCCTGGCCGAAGCGGTGGCGGAGCTGCCCGCGCGGCTGCGCCGCACGGCCGAACTGGCCCCGCTGCGGGACGCCCTGGAGGCCGAGGTACTGTCCTGGTCCGGCGACTACCAGGTGATCGGCCGGGACCTCCCGCGGCTGCCCAACACCAGTTCGCTCCTGCTGCGCGGCCACAGCGGCGAGGGCGTGCAGATCGCCCTGGACCTGGCGGGCTTCGCCGTGTCCACCGGCTCGGCCTGCCACAGCGGTTCCACCAAGCCGAGCCACGCGGTCACCAGCCTGGGCTTCAGCGAGCAGGAGGCCCGCTCGGCGCTGCGGGTGTCCCTGCTGCCGGGCACCGCCCCCGACGCCGTGGCGGCGCTGGGGGCGGCCTTGAAGCGGGTGCTGAAACGGTGACCCGGTTCAGGACCTCCGGCTTCGTACCTCCTTCATGAATGCCTCGCGCCGTTCGGTGTCCGCGGCCATGGCACCGAGGTTATCCTGGATCCATGGAAACTTGGCCCTACCCCATCGCACGCTTGAAACCGGGCAAGGAAGCCCTCTTGTCCAAGGGGCACCCCTGGGTCTTTTCCGGGGCCATGGCCGAAGCGCCGTCCGCCCCCGTGGTCCGGCTGGCCGACGCCGCCGGGCAGGTGCTGGGGGTGGGCACCGCCTCCGCCAGCAACCCGCTGGCGGTGAGGCTGTTCCGCCGGGAGGAGGAGCCGCTGGACCAGGCCTTCTTCCGGGCCCGGCTGGAGCAGGCCCTGGAGGGGCGTCGGATGCTCGGCCTGGACGGTCCCGAGGCGGGCTGCCGCTGGGTGTTCGGCGAAGGAGACCTGCTCCCGGGGCTGGTGGTGGACCGCTACGGCCCGGCCCTGGTGCTGCAGGTGGGCACGGCCGGGCTGGAGGCGCTGCGCGACGCCTGGTGGCCGCCCCTGCAGGAACTGGCCCGGGCCGCGGGCGTCACCGTGTTCGTGGAGCGCAGTCAAGGCGGCCGTTCCGCCGAGGGCCTGGACCCGGTGAACCGGCTGATCAAGGGCTCCCTG
>JARLGP010000283.1 GCA_031292735.1 Holophaga sp. | reverse complement strand
GCCGCCGCGGCTGGCCGAGGCCCTGGGCCGGGAGCTCATGCGGGTGCTGGGGCGCTCGCTGAAGCTGCGGGTGGTGAGCGCCGGCGGCTGCAACGGCTGCGAGGTGGACGTGAACGTGCTGGGCACCCTGGCCTGGGACCTGGGCCGGTTCGGCATCCAGTTCGTGGCCTCGCCCCGCCACGCCGACGGCCTGGTCATCTGCGGCCCGGTGACCGTCAACATGGCCCTGGCCCTGCGCAAGACCTACGACGCCGTGCCCGAACCCAAGATCGTCATCGCCGTCGGCGCCTGCGCCATCGCCGGCGGCCCCTACCTGCACCAGGCCGAGCAGCTGGGCGGCGCCGCCGCGGCCGGCATCCCGGTGGACCTGTTCGTTCCCGGCTGCCCGCCCCATCCCTTGACCCTCCTGGACGGCCTGCTCAGGCTGTTGGGAAAGCTGAAATAGGAGTCCCCATGCATTTTCCCCCGGAACTGGAACGTGAACTGCGGCAGAGCGTGCGGCAGGCCCGGATGGTGGCCTTCATCTGCATGTTCGCCGCCCCCGCCATGTACCTCGTGTGCCTGGGCAGCCAGGTGCTGCGGGGCCGCTGGAAGCTCTTCCTGGCCGGCTTCAGCCGGCTGCCCTGGGAGAACCCCCGGGTGCCCTGGGTGCTGGCCGCGGCCGCCGTGGCTCTCGCCCTGGCCCTGGTCCTGCCCCAGCGCCTGGGCGGAATGCTCGACCCCCGCTCGGCCCTGGGCACCCTGAAGGGACGCAACCTGCTCGCCTCGGGCCTGATGGTGGCGGTGGCCATCTGCGGACTCTACCTGGGGGTCAAGATCGGCCCGCCGGCCGCCACCCTCAGCCTGGTCCTGTGCCTGGTGCCCATGGCCGGGGGCTGGTCGGTGTTCCCGTCCGAGGCCGGATGGCGGGAGGCCATGGGCAGGGCCGGCCTGAAGCCCTGACCACGGCGCGCGGCCCCGCTCAGTTCACGAACGTGAAGGTCACGCCGTTGCTGGTGTAGGAAGGGTTGACCACCGTGACGGCAACGGACCCCGCGGATCCGGCGGGGGTGACCGCGGTGACCTTGGTATCCGAGACGACCGTGAACGAGGTGGCCGCGGTGGAACCGAACGGCACGGACGATGCACCCATGAACCCGGTGCCGGTGAGGGTGACGGTGGTGCCGCCGGCCGCGGGCCCGGAGCTGGGCGTGATGCCGGTGACATTGGGCAGGGCATAATAGGTGTACATGGTGTTCGCCGAAACGGCGCTGGGGCCCGCGGCGTTGCGCACCGTGACCGGTACGCTCCCCGCGGCCTGGGCCGGCACCTGCGCGTTGAGAACCAGGCCGACGAAAGGGTTGAAGCTGAAACTGGGAGACGGGACCGTGCCGAAATCCACCTCCGTCACCCCATTGAACTGGCCCATGAGGCTGATGGTTCCCCCGCCGGTCACGGGCCCGAACGTTGGCAGGATGGTTGCGACCGAGCAAAGGTCCATGTAAGTGAACCGATCGGCGGGGGTCACGGCGCTGGTGTCGCCGGCCCCGGTGGTGACCTTGATGTCCACCACCGTCCCCACCGTAGCGGGCAGGGAATAGCTGATGACCTGGGTGGACGAGACCACCGCGGTGAGCTGGGCCTCGGTCGATCCGAAATAGACGTGCGCGACCCCGGCCAGGCCGGTGCCGGTGAGGGTGACGGCGGTTCCGCCGGCGGGGACCCCCGCCACCGGGGAGATGCCGGTGATCACGGGCTGCGGGGAGGTCACGATGACCTGGACGGTTCCGGAGAAGGTGATGCTCCCGCAGGTGCCGGTCACCCCCTGGGTGTAGGTTCCCGGGTTCTGGTTGGGGGTGGCGGTGACGCTGAGGGTGGTGGCGCTGCCCGAGGCCGCGGGGCTGCAGGTGGTGTGGAAATTGGTGCCGGGGATCGCCGGGGCGGTGAAGGCCACGGTTCCGGTGAACCCGTAGAGCGGGTTCACCGTGATCGGGGCGGTGCTGGTGCCGCCCTGCTGGACCGTGACGCTGCCGGGCAGGCTCAGGGTGAAGCTGGGCGCCGGGGTGACGGTGACGGTGGCCGTGGCCGCCTTGCCGGGATCCTCCCGGCTGTAGACGTTCACGTAGTCGGTACCGGCGGTGGCGCCGGCGGTGTAGGTGCCGTCCGCGTCGATGCTGCCGCCCGCGGTGCCCGCCACCTGCCAGGTGACCCCGGCGTTGCCCGAGGCTCCGGTGACCTGGGCGGTGAACTGCTGGGTGGCGCCCTGGGTGAGGGTGACCGCCGAAGGCGAGATGCTGGTCCCCACCAGGTAGGCGGTGACCGTGGCCTGGCCGGAGGCGGCCGGCGCCGCCTGGGAGGTGGCCTGGACCTGGCAGACGCCCCCGCTGGCCGGGGCCCGGAACAGGCCGTTGGCGTCGATGCTTCCGGCCCCCGAAACCACGCTCCAGGTCACCGCGCTGGTGGGGGTGCCCGTGACCCGGGCGGCGAACTGGTAGCTGGCGCCGGCCAGCAGGTTGACGGCGGCCGGGGCCACCGAGACCGCCACCTGGTTCACGGTCACCTGGGCTTCGGAGTACTGGCCCGGGTCCTCGCTGCTGGTGGCGCGGACCAGGTAGGTTCCGGCCACGGCCGGGGCCGTGTAGCTGGCGCTGTTGGTGCCGGTGGAGGTGACCGTTCCGCTGTCCGCGGGCACCGACCAGGTCACCGCCGAGCTGGTGCTGGCCCCCGCCACCGCTGCGGTGAAGTACGTGGTGGCGCCGGTGATGATGCTGGCGTTGCCGGGCGCGATGGCCACGCCGATGAGGTCGACGGTGACCTGGGCGGTGGCGGATACGCTGGGATCCGCCAGGGAGGTGGCGCGCACGGTGTAGCTGCCGCTGGCCTGGGGGGCGAGGTACTGGCCGGTGGCGGAGATGAATCCCCCGCCGGGCTGGTCCACGCTCCAGGTGACGGCGGTGTTGCTGGAGCCGGTCACCGTCGCGGTGAACGGCTGGCTGGTTCCGGCCAGCAGCACGACGCTGCGGGGGCCGACCCCCACCCCCACCTTCACCGCCACCTCCGCCGTGGCCCGGGTCGATCCGGCCGCATTGCTGACGATGAGGGTATAGGTGGTGGTGCTGGCCGGGGCCACGGTGGTGCCCGTGCCGCTCACCGCGCCGAAGGAGCTGACCGCGAGGGTGGTGGCGCCGGAGACCTCCCAGGTGAGCTGGGCGGTGTCCCCGGGGTTGATGGCGGCCGGACTGGCGGAAAAGCTGGTGATGGTGGGTGCCGCCGGATGCCCCGGCGGCTGGGCGGCACCCTGGGAGCCACAGCCCAGCAGGCTGCCGGCAAGGATCAGGCTCAAGGCAAGCACCGGGTCCAACCATCTCAGGGTCCGCATGAGAATCCTCCGGTCTGGGGGCGGGCCAGGTTCCAGAGGTGCCTGCCCGCGCTAGACAACCATCTCAAGAATTTCATTCATAATTACATAAGGAGATCATCGAGTAATGAAGTGTTTTTGGGATTATGCACCTAATTTGGATCAAATTATTTGAATAAATCATATTAATGTTAATGAAATATGAACCGCATCGAGCCCGTCCCCGGCCAGGCCGTCCGGGCCCGGCGCCCCGCCGCCCGTCCCATCCCCAGGGTCGCAGGGGCGATTCTTCCGGGCCGGGTGCGCCAGGCTGTGCTAGAGTCTAAGGTTCAACCACCTTTCGGGGGGTTCCCATGGGGATCTTTGAAGGCCAGATACACGTGCACAAGGGCGACCGGTTCGCCCTGGTAGCCTCGCGTTTCAACGAATTCATCGTGGACCGGCTGATTGGCGGGGCCACGGATTGCATCAACCGCCACGGCGGCAGCGAGGAACAGATCGACCTCATCCGTGTGCCTGGTTCCTTCGAACTGCCCCAGGTGGCCTTGCAGGTGGCCCGTAGCGGCAAGTACGCCGGCGTGGTGCTGCTGGGCGCCGTGATCCGGGGCGGCACGCCCCATTTCGACATGATCGCCAGCGAAGTGACCAAGGGCGCCGCCCAGGTGGGCCTGGAGACCGGGGTTCCGGTGATCTTCGGGGTGCTCACCACCGACACCGTGGAGCAGGCCATCGACCGGGCCGGCACCAAGATGGGCAACAAGGGCTGGGATGCCGTCATGAGCCTGCTGGAAATGGTGGATCTGTTCCATGGGCTGAAGGGCCCCGCCAAGGGGATGCAGTAATGGGCGTTCGGCGGCGGGGCAGGGAATATGCCCTTCAGATGCTGTATGCCATGGATCTCACGGAGTATCTCCCGGACGAGATCTTTGCGGGATTCAACGCCATCCAGGACCTGAACCGGGACGCGTTCTACTACGCCCGCCGGCTGGTGGACGGGGTGCACGGGCACATGGAGGAGATCGACGCGGTCTTGACCCGGTTCGCGGAGCATTGGAAGATCCACCGCATGGCCGTGGTGGACCGCAACCTGCTGCGCCTGGGGGTCTACGAGCTGATGTTCCTGAAGGAGATCCCCTTTCCCATCATCATCAACGAAGCGCTGGAGATCGTGAAGGAATTTAGCGACCAGGAGGGCACCCAGTTCGTGAACGGCATCCTGGACGCTGCCAGCAAGGAGTTCCGCCCGGACGAGGTGGGTCCGAAGGGCCGGCGCCTGCGCGAAGCCTCACCCCAGGCGCCCTCCGACTCTTTGGAGTAACCATGAGCACGACCAAGAAGACTTTGACCACGGCCCCCGCGCGCCGGGCGCCGGCGGCCAGAGCACCGCAGGAACCAGGGCTGACCCTGGGTTTCGAACAGATCCAGGCCCTGGTCAGCCAGGTGGGCCGGGAAGCGGTCGATGAACTCCAGTTGGAATGCGGCGGCGTCAAGCTGCACATCCGCAAGCTGACCGGCACCCCGGTGGCGTCCCCGGCCCCCGTTCCGGCCCGGGCGGCCCTGGCCCCGGCCCCGGCCCTCACCGACACCCCCGGGGAGGATGCGCAACCGCCCGAAGATCCCGGCATCCACCCCATCACCAGCCCCATCGTCGGCACCTTCTACCGGGCCCCCACCGCCAGCGGGGCGCCGTTCGTCCAGCCCGGCGATTTCGTCAAGCCCGGCCAGACCCTGTGCATCATCGAAGCCATGAAGCTGATGAACGAGATCGAATGCGACGTGGCCGGGGAAGTGGTGGCGGTGCTGGCGGAAAACGGCCAGCCGGTGGAATACGGCGAACGCCTGTTCACCATCCGGGTGCACTGATCCGATGGCTGCGTTGAAACGCAAGTCCCCCCATGCCAAACAGGCGGTGAAAAACTTCGACCCGCCCTTCAAGAAGATCCTCATCGCCAACCGGGGCGAGATCGCCCTGCGGGTGATCCTGGCCTGCAAGGAACTGGGCATCCAGACCGTGGCCGTCTACTCGGAGGCGGACCGCGATGCGCTGCACGTGCGCTTCGCCGACCAGGACATCTGCATCGGCCCGGCGCCCAGCGCCAAGTCCTACCTGAACATCCCCCAGGTGATCGCCGCCGCGGAGGTGACCGGGGCCGAGGCCATCCATCCCGGCTACGGCTTCCTCAGCGAGAACCCCCACTTCGTGGACGTGTGCCAGGCCTGCGGCATCGTCTTCATCGGCCCCAACGCCGAGATCATCCGCATGATGGGCAACAAGGCCCAGGCCAAGGCCACCATGAAGGCGGCCGGAGTGCCGCTCATGCCCGGCAGCGACGGAATCGTGGAAACCGTGGAGGAGGCCCTGGCCTGGGGCGAGAAGATCGGCTACCCGGTGATCGTCAAGGCCAGCGCCGGCGGCGGCGGACGGGGCATGCGCATCGTCAACAGCCCCGAAGAGATGCCCGACATGTACAACACCGCCCGCACCGAGGCCCGGGCCGCGTTCACCGACGACACCGTCTACATGGAGAAGTATCTTCTGGAGCCCCGGCACATCGAGGTCCAGATCCTGGGCGACCTGTTCGGCAACATCATCACTCTGGGCGAGCGCGAGTGTTCCATCCAGCGGCGGCACCAGAAGATGATCGAGGAAAGCCCCAGCCCGGCCCTGACCCCGGAGCTGCGCAGCCGCATCTGGGCCATGGGCCTGCGCGCCGCCCGCGCCGTGGGCTACTTCAACGCCGGCACCATCGAGTTCCTGCTGGACGCCCGGGGCGAGTTCTTCTTCATGGAAATGAACACCCGGGTCCAGGTGGAGCACCCGGTCACCGAGATGGTGAGCGGGGTGGACATCGTCAAGGAACAGATCCGCATCGCCGCCGGCCACAAGCTCTCCTACGCCCAGGAGGACATCGTCCTGCGCGGGCACGCCATCGAGTGCCGGATCAACGCCGAGGATCCCTTCCTCTGCACCCCCTCCCCCGGCCGGATCACCGCCCTCAACTTCCCCGGCGGGCCGGGCATCCGCATGGACACCGCCATGCACCAGGATGCGGTGATCCCCCCCTACTACGATTCCCTGGTGGCCAAGCTGATCGCCCACGGCAGCGACCGCACCGAGGCCCTGGCCCGCATGCGCCGGGCCCTCGACACCCTGGTGGTGGAGGGCATCAAGACCAGCGCCCCCCTGCACCGGCTGATCATGGACAACCCCGACTTCATCTCCGGCAATTTCTCCACCAACTGGCTGGAGGTCTACCTTGCAGGACTGGAAAAGGAACGTTCTGAAGCGCACTAGCTGGGCCCTGCTGCTGTGCGCGGGCCTGGCCCTGCGCGCCGACGGCCTGGCCGATCTGCGCGCCACCCTGAGGAAGCTGCAGGGCACCGACCCGGTGAAGGTCTCCGTGGACTACACCTTCTGGCGCGAGACCAGCGAGGAGGGCGGACCGGTCACCCTGCAGGGCGGCGTCGCCACCCGGGCCGAGGACGGCCCGCCGGGCCTGCGCATCATCTGGGATCGCGCCACCCTGCTGGCGGCCGAGGCCGAGCAGCGGGCCACCACCCTGGCCGTGGCCCGGCAGGCGCCCACCGCGCAGATCATGAAGAGCCTCACCGCCCTGGATATCGCCGAGCACCTGAACGAGGGCGCCACCCTCGACCGGTTCCTGCTCCAGGCCACCCTGGTGGATGTCCGCCCGGACACCTGGCAAGCGCGGCCCGCCACCCTGCTGGTGGTCCGGCTGGTGCCGGTGATCACGCCCCCCAGCCTGCGCCGGGCGGTCAAGGAGATCGTCGCCCAGGCCCAGATCTGGCTGGCCCCGGACGGCACCCCCCTGGCCTATCGCAGCGAGGTGAACTACAAGGGCAGCCGGTTCATGATCCACTTCCAGGGCCTCCAGAAGGAGGAGATCCACTTCCTCCGGGTGGGCAGCCGGCTGGTGGGCGTGTGGGCCAGCAACGAGGAGCACCAGAGCGGGCTGGGCCAGAGCATGACCACCCGGCGGTCCTACCGGATCGCCTTGGGCGAGCCGGGCCGAACCCGGTGAATGAGATTCATTCCATGGAAAAAAACACATCATCCCTGAGAAAATTTGAATAACCCAGGGTGGCCTTTCATACTGGCATTCAGTCTCCCCGCTGACATTCCAGATGATCCGAGGTAACCCCATGAGCCTTAACGTTGTCGGCAAGAGCGTCCAGCGGCTGGACGCCATCGCCAAGGTCACCGGCCGGGCCCGCTATTCCGAGGACTTCTTCGAGCGCGGCATGCTCGTGGGCAAGGTGCTGCGCAGCCCCCACGCCCACGCCCGGGTCAAGCGCATGGACGTCAGCCGGGCCAGGGCCCTGCCCGGGGTGGAGGCGGTCATCACCGCCAGCGACCTGCCCGCCATCAAGTTCGGCACCGCCGGCCATCCCTGGTCGCTGGACCCCGCCCACCGGGACGTGGCCGACCGGCTGATCCTCACCGACAAGGCCCGCTTCGTGGGCGACGCCATCGCCGCGGTGGTGGCGGTGGACCTGCTCACCGCCGAACGGGCGCTGCGCCTGATCGAGGTGGAGTACGAGGTGCTGCCGTTCGTGCTGAGCCCCGAAGCGGCCATGGCCGAAGGCGCCCCGGCGCTGCACGCGGAGCGTCCGGACAACATCCTAAGCGCCTTCGGCAACGGCTTCGGCGACCTGGACGCGGAGCTGGCGGGCGCCGACCGGGTGTTCGAGGGCCAGTTCGAGACCAGCATCGTCCAGCACTGCCACATCGAGCCGCACACCGCCTTCGCCTACCAGGACAGCCACGGCCGGATCGTGGTCAACTCCTCCACCCAGATCCCGCACATCATCCGCCGGGTGGTGGCCCAGGCCCTGGGCCTGTCCTGGGGCCGGGTGCAGGTGATCAAGCCTTACATCGGCGGCGGCTTCGGCGCCAAGCAGGACGTGGTGGTGGAGCCGCTGGTGGCGGCCATGACCCTGGCGGTGCAGGGCCGGCCGGTGCGCTACACGCTCACCCGGGAAGAGGTATTCATCGACTCCCGCACCCGGCACGCCATGAAGTTCCATTTCAGGACCGCCGTCTCCCGGGACGGCAAGCTGCTGGGCATCGGGGTCAAGCTGCTGAGCAATTCCGGCGCCTACGCCTCCCACGGCCACGCCATCGCCATGGCCGGCGGCACCAATTTCCGCTCCCTGTACGATTTCCGCACGGTCAAGTTCGAGCCCGCCACCGTCTCCACCAACCTGCCGGTGGCCGGGGCCATGCGCGGCTACGGCTCGCCCCAGGTGTACTTCGCCCTGGAAAGCCACCTGGACGACATCGCCCGGGCCCTCCAGCTCGACCCCATCGAGTTCCGCCGGCGCAACTTCGTGCGGCCCGGCCACACCGATCCGCTCACCCAGGTGGTGGTGCGCACCTTCGGCCTGCCCGAGTGCCTGGACAAGGGCCGGGCGCTGATCCGGTGGGACGAGAAGAAGCGGGAGTACGCCCACCAGACCGGCCACCTGCGCCGGGGCGTGGGCATGGCCTGCTTCGGCTACGCCTCCGGCACCTTCCCGTTCAGCCTGGAACTGGCCGGGGCCCGCATCGTCATGCACCAGGACGGCTCGGTCACGCTCCAGGTGGGCGCTACCGAAATAGGCCAGGGCAGTGACACCGTGTTCGCCCAGATCACCGCCGAGGTGCTGGGCCTGCCCATGGACATGGTGCACGTGGTCAGCGTCCAGGACACCGACATCACCCCGTTCGACCCCGGTTCCTACGCCTCCCGGCAGACCTGCATCACCGGCGTGGCGGTGCGCAAGGCCGCGCTGGAGGCCCGGGCCAAGGTGCTGGCCATCGCCGCCCGCAAGTGCGGCCTGGAGCCCGAGGCGCTGGACATCCGCGATGGCGCCATCGTCGAACGGGCCCTGGGCCGCGCCGTCTGCACCCTGGAGGACGTGGCCATGGACTCCTACTACGACCGGCTGCACGCCGACCCCATCAAGAGCGACGTCTCCGCCAACGTGCGGACCACCGCCATGTCCTACGGGGCCACCTTCGTGGCGGTGGAAGTGGACCTGCAGACCGGCAAGATCGAGGTGCTCGAGCTCTACAACGTGCACGACTCGGGCCGGATCATCAACCCCAAGCTGGCCGAAGGCCAGGTGCACGGCGGGGTGAGCATGGCCCTGGGCATGGCCCTGCTGGAGCAGATGCTGTTCGACCCGGCCACCGGCCGGCCGCTGAACAACAACCTGCTGGACTACAAGCTGCCCACCATCATGGATACCCCGAAAATCAACGCGGCCTTCGTGGAGACCGTCGACCCCTCCGGATCGTTCGGCGCCAAGGCCCTGGGCGAATGCCCGGTGATCTCGCCGGCCCCGGCCCTGCGCAACGCGGTGCTGGACGCCACCGGGGTGGCCTTCCACAAGCTGCCCCTGTATCCGCAGGCGGTGTTCGAGCAGTTCCGCGACCAGCCTGCCTTTTCCTGAGGACCTGCCATGCCAGTCACCTCCGTCGACCCCTTCACCCGCGGCTTCGCCAGCGACAATTTCGCCGGAGTGCACCCCCGTATCCTCGAGCGCATCGCCGCCTGCAACACCGGCCACGCCAGGGCCTACGGCGAGGATCCGGTGACCGCCCGGGCCCGCGCCGCTTTCGACAAGCTGTTCGGCCAGCCGGTCTCCACCCACTTCGTGTTCAACGGCACCGGGGCCAACGTCACCGCGCTCAGCGCGTTCGCCAAGTCCTACGGCTCGGTGCTCTGCTCCGAACTGGCCCACGTGGTCAACGACGAAAGCACCGCCCCGGAGCGCCTGCTGGGCATGCGCCTCACCCCGGTGGCCGGACCGAACGGCAAGGTCGACCCCGCCGCCCTGGAGGCGGTCCTGGGCCGCGGCCATGGGGTCCACGGGGCCCATCCGGTGGCGCTCACCCTCACCCAGCCCACCGAGATCGGCACCCTCTACACCCTGGACGAGCTGCGTGCCCTCATCGGCCTGGCCCACGCCCACGGCCTCGGGGTCCACATGGACGGAGCCCGCCTGGGCTGCGCCGTGGCGGCCACCGGGGTGGACGCGCGGACCATGGTGGTGGACACCGGGGTGGACGTGATCAGCTTCGGCGGCACCAAGCAGGGCATGCTGTGCGGCGAGGCGGTGGTGTTCCTCAAGCCCGGCCTGGGCGCGGACTACCCCTACTACCAGAAGCACGCCATGCAGCTGGCCTCCAAGATGCGCTTCATCTCCGCCCAGTTCGAGGCCCTGCTGGAGGACGACCTGTGGATCGAGAACGGCCGCCGCGCCGTGGCCGCCGCCCGCCGGCTGCACGCGGCGGTGCGCGACCTGCCGTTCCTGGAGGTGGCCTTCCCGGTGGAAGCCAACTCCGTGTTCGCCCGCATTCCCGTGCCCATGATGGAGGCCCTGCAGCAGGAAAGCTTCTTCTGGCCCTGGGACGAGCGGGCCGGGCTGGTGCGCTGGATGTGCGCCTTCGATTCCACGGCCGAGGATGTGGACCGTTTCGTGGCCCTGCTCAAGGGCCTGGCCTGACGGGGCCCGCCCGAATTAATGATGAATACATTAACTTGGCCGGATTCAAATAACGTTACTTGATCATGAACTTTAGTCATGATTGCGCTCAACAAAAATATACCTGATTTATTTTTTATCCCGCGAAAACGCGATACGCTAGAGCCCTCTCCCAAACCCCCTGGGCAGGGGGTGGGCGCCACGGGAGGGGCTTCTGCTACGTCCAATCCAGCCTGCGGGAGGTCCGCAAATGCCGGAAGACAGCCATCCGTTCCCATTCCCTGAGCCCGATCCGGAATCCCTGCGGCCCCTGCGCGCGCTGGACGCGGCCCGGCGCAACCAGACCCGCTTCCTGGCCGCCCTGGGCCATGAACTGCGCAATCCGTTGATGCCCATCCGCAATTCGGTGGCGCTCATGCGCCGCGCCCGCCCCGGCGATCCCATCATCCAGCAGGCCCAGGAGATCATCGAGCGGCAGGTGGCGCACATGATCCGGCTGGTGGACGACCTGCTGGACGTGTCCCGCATGGCCACCGGCAGGATCAGCCTGGCCAAGGAAGAGCTGGATCTGGCCGACCTGGTGGCGGCCGCGCTGGCGGAACAGCGTCCGCTGCTGGAAGCCAACGGGGTGGCGCTGGACTACCAGGCGCCCGGCAAGCCGGTCCGGGCCTTCGCCGACCCCGCGCGGATCACCCAGATGGTCAACCACCTGCTGAACAACGCCAACAAGTTCACCGACCGGGGCGGCCGGGTGACGGTGAGCCTCAGGGCCAACGGGGACGGCCACGCGGTCCTGTCGGTGCGGGACGAGGGCATCGGCATGGAGCCGGATACCCTGGGGCGGCTGTTCGAGCCCTTCATCCAGGATCTGGCCGTCCTTGGCCCCGCCCATGGCGGGCTGGGCCTGGGCCTGGCGCTGGTGAAGGGTTTGGCCGCCCTGCACGGCGGCACCGTTTCGGCCTGGAGCGACGGGCCCGGCCGGGGCTCCGAGTTCACCCTGCGCCTGCCCCTGCTCAAGGCCGGCACCCCCCCGCAGCCCAGGCTTCCGGCCGCCGCGGTTCCCGGCGGCATCCGCCCGCGCCGCATCCTCATCGTGGAAGACCTCCTGGATGCCGCCATCACCATGGAGCTTCTGCTGGAGATGATGGGGCACGACGTGGAGGTCGCGGCCGACGGCCAGACCGGCCTGGACAAGGCCCGGAGCTTCGAGCCGGAGATCATCCTGTGCGATATCGGCCTGCCCGGCCAGATGAACGGCTACGAGGTGGCCCGGACCATCCGCGGCGCCTCCAGCCTCAAGCCCCCCTTCCTGGTGGCGCTCACCGGCTTCGGCACCGCCGAGGACCGGGCCAAGGCCAGACTGGCCGGGTTCGACCTGCACCTGACCAAGCCCATCGACCCCGCCAGCCTGGAGCCGCTGATCGCCAGCATTCCCTAGGATTCGCCCTTGTGCCGCACCGGATAGGGCGTTTCACTGTGGGCCACCGCCCGGCCCAGCCAGTCGAGGGCCTTGCCCAGGTGCTCCATGTTGCGCAGGGCTTCGGCATCGCCGGCCACCTGGCCGGGCTCGAGGCCGTAGCCCATGTTCCAGTAGGTGGAGCCCGGCACGATCATCTGCGAGATGAAGAAGAGGTGGTTCATGGTGTCGAAGGCGTGGGTGGCCCCGCCCCGGCGCGCCGCCACCACCGCCGCGCCCAGCTTGCCGGCGAAGGCGCAGCCGTTGGCCATGGCCACGAAGCCGGAACGGTCGATCAGCGCCTTCATCTCGGCGGTCACGTCGGAGAAGTAGGTGGGCGTGCCGAGCACGATGGCGTCCGCGGCGAGCATCCGCTCGAACACCTCGTTGAAGTCGTCCTTGCCGGACGAGCAGCGGTTGTCCTGCCGCTTCATGCAGGTGAAGCAGCCGCGGCAGCCGTGGATGTTCCTGCCGCCCACCTGGACGATCTCGGTTTCCCAGCCGGCCTTGGCCAGGGGCTCCAGCACCTTCTCCAGGAGCAGGCGGGTGTTGCCTTCCTTGTTCGGACTGCCGTTGATGGCGACGACTTTCATGCTCTACCTCACACGTTCTGCGCTGGCGGGCCAGCGGTGTAAGGAATCCATTGTAACGATCGGATTCTATCTGGCACCTCATTGCCAGGACAAAAACCCCGTCCCCGCTCCCGCGGCCAGACCGGCCGCGACCACCCGTTCCATTCAACCTCCGGACCTTCCGGATTCGCTTGCGGAGCACTCCGCACAGAAACATCCATCATGATCACGAAGCTCGTTGGTGTGGCAACCCTGTTCGCCGCCAGTTCCATTCTGGTGGCCGGAACTCCGACCCTGGGCGCCAAGGGTCCCGATCAGCAGGTCTCCTCGGCCTCCCCGCTGGGCGGCGGGCCCGACAGTGAGCGCCGCTGCGGAGGCGGCGGACGGCGCTGCGGCGGCGGGCGCCGGTGCGGGGGTGGCGGAGGCGGTCGGCG
>JARLGP010000282.1 GCA_031292735.1 Holophaga sp. | reverse complement strand
CGACCAGCATCGAAAAACCCATAGCCCGATCATCCGGCCCCCTGCCGCTCCGGGCTTGTTCAAGACCGTAAATCGGGCTGCGCGTGAAGGCGCCGCCCCATGCCGGCGTGCGTGTCCCGCGAGCTCGATTTACTAACTATTGAACGAAGCCGCTCCGCGGCAGGGGTGACCAGCGGCCGTCCAGCCTGATCGCCCAAATATTCTTGCGGAATCTTCGGCTTGCAGTCTCCTTGAAAGTGGCGGTGTAACGAGCACCTGCCCCACATTCAAGGAGGACTGCAATGGCAGTCAGTGTAGCTCTGTCCCGGTTCGCCGGCGACCTCCGGATGGCGAATCGCGCCACCGGCACCATCCAGTCATACGTCTCCTCGGCCCGGCGATTCGAGGAGTTCCTGGGCCACGATCTGGGCGAAGCGAGCCAGGAGAACGTCCGCCGCTGGGTGGATGTCCTTCGCCAGCAGGCCATCGGCGCGTCCCGGCTTGGACAGCATTATGCTGCCCTGAAATTCCTGTACACCCGGACCCTGGGTCAGCCGGAGAAGGTCGCCTGGATCACCATTCCAAAGGCCAAGGTGCCGCTTCCCTCGATCCTGGCCCGTGCTGAGATCCAGCGGCTCCTGGACGGTTTCACCAATGCCAAGTACCGCATGTTCTTCACCCTGATCTACGCTACCGGCCTGCGAATCACCGAGGCCAGCCTGCTGGAGACGTCGGACATCGACGTCATGCAGCAGGTGATCCACGTCCGCAACGGCAAGGGCGGTAGGGATCGATTGGTGCCCATGAGCGGCAAGCTCTACCGACTGCTCCGGGCATACTACAAGCACGAGCAGCCGCCGAAGCCCTGGTTGTTCGCCTCCAAGTCGGGCAAGCCCATCACCCTGGAGACCGCCCGGAGGGCCTTGTTGTGCGCCTCGGCCGTTTCGGGCATCGGCAAGGTGGTGAACCCTCACTTGCTGCGCCATGCCTTCGCCACCCACCTGCTGGAGAACGGCACCGACCTGCGCAAGATCCAGGTGGTCCTGGGGCACGGCAGCATCCGGTCCACCCAGATCTATACCCAGGTGGTCCCGAGCCAGATCGCTGCCGTGCGCAGTCCGCTGGAGGATCTGCCGGACTGATCCGGTGGGGTTCACCAGACCTCGCTTCGACGTCGCCGACATCGTCCGCCTGCATCGTGATGCCCTTGAAGTCCGGCATTCCTTGAACCGGCAGCAGCGCCGCGTCCTCACGGCGATCGGCCAGTGCCGCACCGCCGCCCTCGGCGGCCACAAGGAGGTCTGCGAGCACGGCGACTTCGAGCGACTCGCCTACAACTCATGCCGAAACCGGCACTGCCCCAAGTGTCAGGCCCTGGCCCAGGAGCGCTGGCTCGAAAAGGAGACCCAGAGGCTCCTGGACGTCGGCCACTTCCATCTGGTGTTCACCCTCCCGGCGGAACTGCGGTTCCTGGCCAAGCAGTATCCGGCCAAGGTCTACGGCGCCTTCTTCCATGCCGTGACCCGGACGCTCCTGGCCCTGGGCAAGACCCGGTTGAAAGCCACCCTGGGCCTGACCCTGGTGCTGCATACCTGGACCCGGGAGCTGACCTTCCACCCTCACCTGCATGTGCTGGCCACCGCCGGGGGCCTGGCCCTGGACGGCAGCGGCTTCATCCATAGCCGGAAGGACTTTCTGTTCCCCGTTGCCATGATGGGCGTGGTCTTTCGGGCCAAAATGCTCCATGAACTGGGAGCCCTACAGAAGAAGGGCTCCCTCCCTGGACTCCAGGAGGAGATCTACGCCACCCGGATGGCCACGGTCAGCAAGGTGTCCTGGGTGGTCTACGCCAAGAAGCCGTTCCGGCACTCCAGCCATGTGGCCGCCTACATCTCCCGGTATACCCACCGGGTCGGCATCGCCAATTCCCGACTCCTGGACGTCACCGACGACCGGGTCACGTTCACGACCCGGAACGGCCAGGCCACCACGATCCACCCGGTGGAATTTCTCCACCGTCTGGTCCAGCACGTCCTGCCTCAAGGGTTCCGCAAGATCCGCCATGCCGGGATGTATGGTTCCGTGCGCCCCGGCGGGCTCCTGGCGCGGGCCAGGGCCTTCGTCGGCCCCTGTCGGAAACCCAGGAAGGCACCATCTGATCTCGAGCGCCTGGAGTTGACGTCACGGACTTGCCCGATCTGCGGCGGAGCCCTGCGCAGGACTCCCATTCAGCCAACTACCCGCGCGCCCCCGGAAGCCACCCCATGCTGACCGTCCCTACAGCGCCCAGATCGTCCAACTTCGGCCCACCAAACCTCGGTGGCTGGACCTCAGTCTGCCCGCGGACACCACGCCAGCGCTCGGCACTCGCGCCCACGGCGGTATCAGCGGCAATGGCTGGCCTCAAAGGAGCCATCCAGTCCCAACCTGGCCGCCGACCAGCATCGAAAAACCCATAGCCCGATCATCCGGCCCCCTGCCGCTCCGGGCTTGTTCAAGACCGTAAATCGGGCTGCGCGTGAAGGCGCCGCCCCATGCCGGCGTGCGTGTCCCGCGAGCTCGATTTACTAACTATT
>JARLGP010000281.1 GCA_031292735.1 Holophaga sp. | reverse complement strand
TGACGGGACTCGAACCCGCGACGTCTGGAATCACAATCCAGTGCTCTAACCAACTGAACTACATCCGCCGTTGGGTCCCATAGAATAGCCTGACCCTGGGCGCTTGGATAGGGCAAAGCGACCGTCGACCTCCAGATCGCCTTCGCGGCCTCCTTTGAAGCGCGCCCTGGGCCGCCGGGAAAGGCCGGAAGCATGTCAACATAGCACTACCATTCCGTGAACCGCCGAGGACCCTGCATGAACCGCCCCGTGAAACAGTTCGCCTTCCTGACAGGTTTCGCCGTGGTCTGCATGGCCGCCGGGATGGCGCTGAGCTTCCGCTGGGCCGGCCAGCCCCGGGACGAAAAGATGCCGGTGCTGGTGGCCGCCAAGGGGCCAGACAGTTTGCCGCCCATCGCCGAGGTGGCGGAGCGGCTGAACCCCACCGTGGTGGCCATCCTCGACACCAGCTTCGTGAAGAACCGCACCAGCGGAGGAGACGAGCAGCCATTCAGCGAGGATTTCTTCAACTGGTTCTTCGGCTCCCAGCGCCCCGGCGCCCGGCGCCCCCAGGAGGAGGAGCAGCGGATCCAGGCCGGCGGCTCCGGCGTGCTCATCTCCGCCGACGGGGAGATCCTCACCAACCACCACGTGATCGAAGGCGTCAAGGGCGGCGATACCTCCATCGAAGTGACCATCTCCGACGGCCGCAAGTTCAAGGCCCGCCTGCTGGGAGCGGACAAGGAGCGGGACATCGCCCTGATCAAGATCCCCGCCAGCCACCTGCCGTTCGCCCAGATGGGCGACAGCGATGCGATCCGGGTCGGGGAGTGGGTGGTGGCCATCGGCAACCCCCTGGGCCTGGACCACACCGTCACCCAGGGCATCATCTCCGCCAAGGGCCGGCAGATCTCCGGTCCGGGCCTGGAGTCCTTCCTCCAGACCGACGCCGCCATCAACCGCGGCAACTCCGGCGGCCCCCTGCTGAACCTCAAGGGCGAGATCATCGGCATCAACACCGCCATCCGCACGGATGGCCAGAACATCGGCTTCGCCGTGCCGGTGAACATGGTCAAGCAGGTGCTGGGCGATCTGCGCAGTGGCCGCCCGGTGAGCCGCGGCTTCCTGGGCGTGGGCACCCGGGACTTGGACGCGGAGTTCCAGGACTCCCTGGGCGTCCAGGAGGGCGTGGTGGTGTCCGAGGTGGTGCCCGGCGGCCCCGGGGACAAGGGCGGCATCCAGCGGCTGGACGTGATCACCGCGGTGGACGGCGCCCGGATCCGCAACGGCGATCAGCTGGTGGCGGCCATCGCCAGCCACCGAGCCGGTGATCGGGTCCAGATCACCCTGTTCCGGGAAGGCCGGTCCAGGTCCATCCAGGCCGTCCTGGGCGACCGCCTGGCCATGCTCAAGGGCACCAGCGACGACGACGGGGAGGACAGCGCGCCCCCCCGGAACCCCCAGCCCGGCAAGACCCTGAACCTGGTCAAGAGCTTCGGCTTCGCCGTCGCCGGCCTCACCCCAGCCGTCCGGCACCAGCTGGGCATCGCCAACGACTGGAACGGCGTGGTGGTGACCTACGTGGCCCAGCGCTCGGCCGCCGCCGACAAGGGGCTCCGGGCCGGACTGGTCATCGTCGCCGTGGGCACCCGGAGCGTCGAAGGGCTCCAGGATTTCAGCCAGGAGCTCCAGCGCACGACGGCGCCCGAGGAACGGAAACCGCTCCTGCTCCTGGTGCTGGACCCCCAGAACAATGCCCAGGCCACCCTCGCCATCCCCCACCGCTGATCAGGCAATTGAGTTAATCTGAACACCACAAGCAAGGATTGCACATGGGACACCGTCTCCTCGTCGTGGATAGCGATCGGAGATTCCTCCAAGAGCACAAGGCCACCCTGGAATCCGCTTTCGACGTGGACTTCCGGGAAGGCACCGAGGGATCGCTGGCCCATCTGGAAAGCGGCGGCTACGCCGCCGTCCTGCTCTGTGTGGAGGCCTCGGAAAACAAGGGCTATTCGCTGTGCTCGGCCATCCGCCGCAGCCCGCTCCTGGCCGACCTGAAGGTGGCGCTCATCAGCGCCAAGGCCACCGAGGAGGAATACCACCGGCACCAGAGCCTCAAGGGCCGGGCCGATCTCTACCTGCACAAGCCCATCCGCCCCAGCGCCCTGGTTTCGGTGCTCACCCCGCTGGTGCCCCAGCGGGTCGAGGACCCGGACAACCCTCTGGGCGATCTGGGCGGCGCCGATCTGGGCGACGAATGGCTGGACAGCCTGCGCAGCGAGCTGGAGATGGACATCCTGTCGGAGCCCGAGCCGGCGCCCGCCCCGGCCCCGGCGCCGGTCTCGGTCCTGCTGGGCCTGGCCCGGCCCCTGCCGCCCGTCCCGGCGGTGCCCAGGGACGCCGGCCGGGTGGAGTTGCTGGAAGCCCGGGTCCGCGACCTGGAGACCAAGCTGGTGGCCCTGGCCGACGAAGCGGAGACCCGGGAGCGGGAGCTGGCCGAGTGCCGCCTGCGGGCCGACAGCACCAAGGGCCTGCTGGAGGAAAAGACCTGGCTGGGCCTGGACCTGGAAACCCGGCTGGCCACGGCCGAAACGGCCCGGAGCCAGGGCGCCCAGGCCATGGAGGAGCTCCAGCAGCGGCATCAGGCCACCCTGGCCCTGCTGGCCGAAAAGACCCAGCAGCACATGGACATGCTGGAAGCCAACCAGCTGCTGCAGGCCCAGCTGGCCGAGGCCCGGGAAGAACTGGAACAGCAGGTCCGGGCCGGGCGGGAGGCGCAGGAGCGCCAGACCCGGATGGACCTGGAAGCCGAGGAGCGCCGCGCCCAGGCGGAACTGGAGGAGCTGGACCAGCGCGCCCGGATCGAACGCGAGCACCAGACGCAGCAGGAGCAGGCCGCCCGGGAGCTCCAGGAGCTCCAGGCGCGGCTGGCCCGGACGGAGCAGGAACACCAGGAGCGCCTGGGCGAGGTCGAGCAGGCCCACCAGGCCCGCCTGGACGAGACCGAGCAGGCCCACCAGGCCCGCCTGGACGCGACCGAGCAGGCCCATCAGGCCCGCCTGGACGAGACCGGGCAGGCCCATCAGGCGCAACTGGACCGGATGGCGCAGGAGCACGCCGGCGCGGAAGCGGACCTGCAGCGCCAGCAACTGGACCTCCTGGACGCCATCCAGGCCCGGGACCAGCGCCTGGCCGGCCTGGAAGCCGATCTGGCCGCCCAGTCCGGGCGGATAGAGGAGCTGGAACGGGAGCGGGCGGCGGCCGGGGAGCAGCTGCTCCTGCGCACCCGGCGCCTGGAACAGCTCCAGGACCAGCTTGCCAACCTGGAGCAGCAGACCCGCCAGGTCCTGGACTTGGCCCGGTCCGAGATGCCAGCCCGATGAGCGCAGGCCCCCTGATCGCCACCCCGGTGCTCATTCTGCTGACCGGGTTCTTCGTGGCGGCCGAGTTCGCCGCCGTGCGGGTGCGTCCCACTCAGCTGGAGGCCGTGCAGGATACCGACGACCGGGCGGCAGCCGCCCTGGAAGTGCATCGCAACCTCAGCCACCACCTGTCCAGCATCCAGGTGGCCATCACCCTGCTGACCATCTCCCTGGGCGCGGCGGGCGAGCATCTGTTCGTGCATGTCTTCCAGCGCGGGCTGGGGTTCCTGCCCTGGCCGGGGCTGGCCCTGATCCTGGGCACCGGCCTGGGCCTGCTGGCCATCACCCTGCTGCAGGTGGTCCTGGCCGAACTCCTGCCCCGGGGCATCGCCATCCGTTCGGCCATGACCATGGCCATGGTCACCGCCAAGCCGCTGCTGCTGTGGTCCCGGCTCATCCGCCCCGTCACCTGGATGCTGGTCGCCCTGACCCGGCGCATGGAGCGGATCATGGGCCTGGCCCAGCAAAGCGCGGAGACGGAGGAGACCACCTTCACCGAAGCCGAGTTCCGCCTCATGCTGGTGCAAAGCCAGGCCACCGGCAAACTGGAGCCCAAACGCAAGGTCCTGATCGAGAATGTCTTCGACTTCTCCAAGCGCACCACCAAGGAGATCGCGGTGCCGCGCGCCCAGGTGATGCACTTCGATCTGCACCGGAGCCTCCAGGAGAACCTGCAACTGGCCCGGGACTGCCCCCACACCCGGCTGCCCCTGGTGGAAGGCGACCTGGACCACGTGGTGGGCGTCATCCACATGAAGGAACTGCTCTGGGCGCTCCACGACCAGGGCCCGGAACTGCAGCTGAAGGCCCTGGCCCGGCCGGCCTTCCTGGTGCCGGAGATGCGGCTCATCCAGGACCTCCTGCTGGACTTCCAGATCCAGAAGCAGCACCTGGCCCTGGTGGTGAACGAGCACGGCGGCGTGGACGGGCTGGTCACCCTGGAGGATGTCCTGGAAGAGTTGGTGGGCGAGATCCAGGACGAGTTCGACCGGGAAGAGCAGCCCCTCTACCCCACCCGCGGCGGCGCCTGGGTCGCCCAGGGCTCCATCACCCTGGAGGACCTGGAGGCCACCCTGGGCCTGCACCTGGAGGTGGAGGCCGGATCGGTGACCCTGGGCGGCTGCTTCCAGGAGCGGCTCGGCCGGATCCTCAAGGCCGGCGACGAGCTGCGCCTCCAGGGCTGGCGCATCCGGGTCCTGGAGATGCGCGGCATGGCCCCCTGGAAGTTCCTGTTCAAGCCCGTCCCGCCCGACCAGGGCGGCCCGGAGGGGTCCCGCGGCGAAGGAGAGCGCCCTGACGCCGGCCATTGACGCCTTCATCCTGGCCGCCGGCCTGGGAACGCGCATGGGCCCCCTGTCCCAGGCCCTGCCCAAGCCGGCCTGGCCCCTGGGCGGCCGGCCCCTTCTGGCCTGGTGCGCCGACAGCCTGCGCCGGGCCGGTTTCCGCAACCTGGCCTGCAACGCCCACCATCTGCCGGACCAGCTGGAGCTGGCCCTGGCCGGCACCGGCCTGCGGGTGTTCCCGGAACCGGAGCTGCTGGGCTCGGCCGGCGGCCTGCGCCACGTGCGCGGACAGTGTGCCGAGCCCCTGGCGGTCTGGAACGGCGATATCCTGGCGGACGCCCCATGGGCCGCCTTCCTGGAGGCCCACCGGCGGCTTCGGGCCGATCTGAGCTGGCTCCTGGTGCCCCACCCCGGGGGACCCTGGAACCCGGTCTGGCTGGACCGGGACGGGCGGATCCTGCCGCCCGGAATCACCGGCGAGGGGCCCTACCATTTCTGGGGCGCCGCCCTGTGGGGGCCCCGGGCCCTGGCCCTGCTGCCCGACAGCGGCCCCGCCGACACCAAGCGCCACGTGCTGCCCCGCCTGGAGCGGGCCCTGGGCATCGTGGTGGACCCCTTCCCCTGCCTGGAGATCGGCACCCCCGACCAGCTGATCGAGGCCGCTCGGCTGCACGCGCCGCGGGAGGAGGGCCGGGTGTCAGGCTGCTATATCCATCCCACCGCCGTACCGGCCGGGCGACTGAACCGGTGCGTCCTGGGCCCGGGTGCCGCCCCGCCGCCGGCCGTGATCGATGAAAATGCATTCTGGTTCCAGGAAGGCGATCACCAAGTCCGGCTTGCGCTATAGACTTAGGGCATGGATCCCCGATTGCAGGCCGCCCTATCGAAGTGGGATTGCACCCAGCCGCAAGCCCTGAGTGGCGATGCCGGGACGCGGCAGTACTTCCGGGTGGAGCACCCCCTCCTGGGCAGCGCCCTGGTGGTGCTGTACCCGCCCGCGGACCCGGTCACCGGCGACGACGCCTACTACGAGTACCGGGCGCTGCAGGCCTACCTGGACCCGGTGGTGCGGGTGCCCACCATCATCCAGTACGACGACGAGCTGCGCACCATGCTGGTGGAGGACCTGGGCCGGACCACCCTGGAACTGCGCCTCACCGCCCATCCCGAAGAGGAGCTCCAGTGGGCCCGGGAGGCCTCCCGGCAGATGGCCACCTGGCTCGGGCTGCTCACCGAGGCCGCCCCGGCCCGGGCCTTCTTCATGCTGCGCCGGTTCGACCTGGACAAGTTCCGGTTCGAGTGGCAGTTCTGCAAGGATAACTTCTTCAAGGATTTCCTCCAGAAGGACGCCCCGCTCTGGCTGGACCGGATGATGGAGGAGATCCACGCCGGCCTGGATGCCCGGGCGCACTTCCTGGTGCACCGGGACCTGCACGTGCGCAACCTGATGGTGCACGGCGACCGGCTCACCACCCTGGACTTCCAGGACGCCCGCAAGGGCGCCGCCACCTACGACCTGGCCTCGCTGCTGTTCGACGGCTACTGGGACTGGTCCGACGAGGCCCGGGACATCCTGGTCGGCGGCGTGCGCGAGGAACTGGGCTGGAGCGAGGCCCTGCTGTGGGAGGAGCTTAACCTCAGCGCCATCCAGCGCAACTTCAAGGCCCTGGGCACCTTCGCCCACCAGATCCTGCACCGGGACAAGCCGCACTTCGCCCCGGCCATCCCCCGCACCCTCAAGCACCTGCTGGGCCACTTCCAGCGCACCCGCCAGGGCGAGGCCGTGCTGGCCACCGAGCACTGGCTGCGGCTGTCCGAGAAGCGCCTGCTCAAGACCCCGGGCGGCGACGAACCGGACTAGCCTGACGACGTCATCGTACGGGTCCCAGACTTTCGCCGCGTTCGCGACGGCAGTTTGCTTCGCATACGGCCGTCGCGTAAAACAGGCTGAAGGGCGGGTGTGGCCTGTGCTTCGTCCCACGTCGGAGGCCATACGAAACCTTGGAATCCGGTGCAATGCCCTGGCCGATTCACTTCGTGCGGGACCTCGTTGTTGGGCGGCTGGATCGGATCAGGGACACCGGCGAGGGTCCAACACCGAGATCCCGTCACGGCGGTTGCGCAGCAACCGACCGGGACGCCCCTGACGCAAGTCCGGGACACGTGCGATGACCTAGGGTTCCACCCCGATGCCATGGGTGATGGATTGGTGGCCGAAGGCCGACCAGGCCAGCTCCCGGAAGCGGGCCGTGTGGCCGAAGTCCAGTCCGTCCTTCCATAGCTTGTAGTGGATCAATTCGTGTTCCAGGATCCGGCGGATGACATCCTCCGGATTGCGGCAGTTGCAGCCGCACACCTGGACCGGCCAAGGCCAGTCCCGGCGTCGAAGCAGGGGGATGGATAGTCGGATCTCCGGATGCCATACCTTGCGGATGTCCCGCTCCACCACGAACAGCCCGGCACAGCGGGCCATTCGCGGGGACCACACGATGGGGGGAGGTGGCAACGCCCAGCCAGCTTCGCTGAGGATGCGGGCGGCCTGCTGCCGGAGGGTGAAGGTCATGCCTCCAGTTTGGGGCAATTTGGTGGATTTGGGGCACCCGGGTCGGATCAGCTGAGGTGCGCAACTGTAATCGTAGCTGTCAGTGGAGGCTCCGGAGAGCTGCCTGTTGACATTTTCGGGCGGGCGTGGACCTCGCTGACGAGCCGGTTTTCCTTGCTCTGAAAATCCACCACGGGTGCGGTCTTGAACGATCCCATTGGGGTAGTGGTCGAAACGAGAAGGGAATGGCCCCTGCCCTGCCCACCGTATTCCCAAACTCCACAAGTACCGTAATAAAACCAATTTTTTCAATGTTTGCTTATAAATTATTGGACGAAGCCGCTCCGCGGCAGGGGTGAGAAGCGCCCTTCCAGCCCGATCGCCCGATAAGGCTTGCGGGCGCTATTAATTGCAGGTTCCTTGGTCATGGCGGTGTTGTAGCACCGTCGCCCATGACCAAGGAGGACTGCATGCACGCAGCCAGTGTAAGTCTATGCCGTTTTGACGGCGATCTCCGGATGGCCAACCGCGCCACCGGGACTATCCAGCAATACGTAGCTTCCATCCGGCGGTTCGAGGAATTCGCCGGGATGGAACTGGGGGAGGTCAGCCAGGAGATGATCCGGCGCTGGGTGGACCGGCTTCAGTTACAGCCGATCAGTCGCTCCCGGCTTGGCTGCCACTTCGCCGCCCTGAAGTTCCTGTATGGCCGGACCTTGGGCCAGCCGGAGAAGGTCGCCTGGATCACCATCACCAAGGACAAGACACCGATGCCGGTGATCCTGAGCCAGATCGAGATCCCCCGGCTGCTGGATGGCTTCACCAACGCCAAGTACCGCATGTTCTTCACCCTGATCTACGCCACCGGGGTCCGGATCCGGGAGGCCAGCCAACTGCAGACCCAGGACATCGACGCGATGCAGCAGGTCATCCATGTCCGCAACGGCAAGGGTGGCAAGGACCGGCTGGTGCCCATGAGCGGCAAGCTCTATGGACTGCTCCGGGCCTATTACAAGCATGAGCGTCCACCCGCGCCCTGGCTGTTTACCAGCCGGGCCGGTAACCCCGTCAGCCTGGAGACTGCCCGCCGGGCCCTGCTGTGCGCCTCCGCGGCTGCCGGTATCGGCAAGGTGGTCACCCCGCACATGTTGCGCCATGCGTTCGCGACCCACCTGCTGGAGCATGGCACTGACCTGCGGAAGATCCAGGTGGTGCTGGGCCACGGCAGCATCAGGTCCACGCAGATCTACACCCAGGTTGTGCCCAGCCAGATCGCCGCCGTGCGCAGCCCACTGGATGACCTGCCGGATTGAGCCGGTGGGCCATCCCCGGCCCAAGTTCGACATCGCCGACATTGTCCGTGAGCACCGTCCCGCGCTGGAAGTCCGGGTCCACCTGAACCCCCAGCAGCGGCGGATGCTCACGAATATCGGCCAGTGCCGCACCGCCGCCCTCGGCGGCCATGTGGAGGTCTGCGAGCACGGGGACTTCGAGCGGATCAGCTACAACTCCTGCCGGGACCGGCACTGCCCCAAGTGCCAGGCCCTGGCCCAGGAACACTGGATCGCAGCCCGATGCGAACGGCTCCTCAACCTCGGCCACTTCCACGGCGTGTTCACCCTGCCGTCCGAGTTGCGTCCCCTGGCCATGCGCCACCCCGCTGAGGTTTACGGGGCACTGTTCCGGGCCGTGACCGACACCCTCCTGCAGTTGGGCCGTACCCGGTTGAAGGCCACCCTCGGCCTGACCCTGATCCTCCACACCTGGACCCGGGAGCTGATGTTCCATGTCCACCTGCATGTGCTGGTCACGGCTGGGGGGCTGGCGCTGGATGGCAGCGGGTTCGTCCACACCCGGCACGACTACCTCTTTCCGCTCGGGGTCATGGGCGTCGTATTCCGGGCCAAGATGCTGCATGAACTGGGGGTGCTACAGGCCAAGGGGGCATTCGCGGAACTGACCGTCGGAGCCTACGGCGCGCTCGTGGCCCCGCTGTCCAAGAAAGACTGGATCGTATACGCCAAGAAGCCCTTCCGGCGCTCAGCCTACGTGGTTGCCTACCTCTCGAGGTATACCCACCGGGTCGGCATTGCCAACTCACGGATCAAGGCCCGCACCAGCGAGCAGGTCACGTTCGCCACCAAGCAGGGCCGCACCGCCACCATCCATCCGGTAGAGTTCCTTCGCCGCCTGGCCCAGCACGTGCTCCCTCCCGGCTTCCACAAGATCCGCCATGCAGGATTGTATGGCTCCGTCCGGCCGGGCGGTCTGTTGGAGCGGGCCAAGGCGTTCGTCGGCGCATATCGCCGGCCCAAGAAGGTTCAGGCCGACCTGGAACGCCTGGAACGCGCAGTCCGCTTTTGCCCGGTCTGCGGCGGCGAACTTTGGCGGACCGTCCTGCCACCCACTTCCCGCGCACCGCCGGGGCTACCCCTATGAATACTGTCCCTACAGCGACCAAGTCATCCAGCCTCGGTCCGCCGAAGCACGGCGGGCGGGCCGGGGTCTGCTCAGCGCTGCCCGGGGCCCCCCCGAACCATGCTGGGATGGCCCTGTCAGTTGCAATGGAAGTGCGCTACCGAGCCATCCGTCCCACCCAAGGCGGCCGACCGACGGCGATTTCCCCATAGCCCGATCGCTGCGGCCCCCTGCCACTCCGGGCTTGTTCAAGACCGTAAATCGGGTTGCGCGCAATCGCGCCGACCAACCCGGGCGCTCGTGTTCCGCGAACCCGATTTACTAACTATTTT
>JARLGP010000280.1 GCA_031292735.1 Holophaga sp. | reverse complement strand
TTAGCGGCGCGGATGTTCCAGCAGGAAACCCAGCGCCCGGTCCTTTTCCGCGTCCATGACCACGTTCAGCTCGCACCCGGGGAACACCTGCTGCACGTCGATCACCCGCACCGCCTTCTCCAGCCGGCCGTGCTCGGGCAGCAGCTGCAGCAGCACGCTGGGGCTGTCCTGGAAGAAGGCCTCGTTGAAGATGTTGCCCTCCTCGTCGGGGTACAGGGCCAGGTAGTGGATCTTCGCCTCCACCAGGTCCTGGAAGAAATGGGTGCCGAACGACAGGTCGGGGACGTAGTTGCCCTTCTTGCGGGCGATCTCCACCAGCAGCGAGGTGTTGTTGATGCCGGAATAGGTGATGCCCACGCCCAGGGTGATGTCGCCCCGGCTGCCCCAGCGGCCGGGCCCCATGAGGATGAACTGGCGGCGCGGCAGCACCTGGTTGAGCTGGCTCACCGCGTCGGCGATGCCGTGCAGATCGGCCAGATCCGGCATCTTGCGGTACTCTTCCGGATCCACGTAGACGATGTAGCGGATGCCCTGCACCGAACCGTTGGTGACGAACTTGCTCGCCGAGAACAGCTTGTGGTCGAACGGCACCTTGCTCGGGATGCTCACCTGGTCTTCCTGGCCCATGCTGCTCTGGGGCCGGCACTGGAGCAGGTACAGCCGCTCGCCGTCGTGGGCGAACTCCAGGTCCACCGGCGTGCCCAGGGCTTCCTGGAGGATGGCCAGCATCGCCTTCATCTGGGCGACGAAATCGGTGCGCTCCACCAGGCCGGCGAAGGTCACCAGCAGGTCGTCGTCGCCGGGCCGGAACATGCCCTTCATGGGCTTCTTCAGGAACCCGTCTTCCAGCAGGGACACGATCTGCTCCAGGATGGGGAAATCGTCCCCGGCCTGCTTGAACACGTCGCGTACGGGCAGGGACTCGAACCGGCCGGTCTCCAGGTTGATGACGTCCATGGAACTCTGGGCGTAGTGCTCCACCATGTCGGGCATGGTGTTGACCCGCAGGTTGGGCTGGCCGGGGCTGAGCATGAAGGGGAAGTCCCGGCCCATGCGGTCCACCGCCCGGGTGCCCAGGCCGGTGACCATGCGGATGATGCCGTCCTCCCGCTGCAGCCGGGACGACCAGCGGAACTCGTTGTTGCTGAAGGCCACCCCGGCGAAGGCCGGGAAGAAGTACTTGCCCACCCGCCGGCCCACCACCTTCTGGATGATGATCGCCATCTCCTCCACGAAGTCCAGCAGGCCGCGCTCGGCGCGGTACTGCATGGGATCCGGGCCGAACACCGAGGCGTAGATCTCGGCCACCGCGTCGATCAGCGCCTCCAGGCGCTCCTCCCGGCTGCCGCTGTTGGCCAGGAACAGGCTGCGGTACTTGCCGGAGAACGCCATGCCCTCGCTGTCTTCCAGCAGGCTGGAGGAGCGGACGATGAGCGGCCCCTCCCCCAGGTCGTCCATGGCGAACTGGATCTGCTGGGACATCTCATGGGAGAAGAAGGAGTTCTTGAACACCTGCTCCAGGTACGGGTGGCTCTGGCGGATCTCCTCCAGGGGCGCGAACTTGAGGCTCCAGAGGTCCTCCATGCTGTTGTGCCGGAGGAAGTTCCACATGCCGTCGGAGGAGAGGTACCAGGTCTTGGGGGTGCGGATGCTTTCGATGAGTGGGTTGCCCTTGCCGTTGCGGCGCAGGATCCGCTTGGCCAGGATCAGCCCGGCGGCCTTGCCGCCCAGCTTGCCGTTGCCCTGGGCCGGGCCGGCCACGTGGGACAGGATCTGGCCGAAATCGGTGATGAAGAGATGGTTCTTGGCGATGCCGATGAACTTCAGGTTCTCCGTGAGGAACCGGCGGATCAACGCCACCCGGACGTTGAGGTCGTCCGGGATGGACAGGCCGCCCAGTTCATCCCCCGACGTGTCCCGGCAGAACTGGTCCACCAGCTCGGTGATCTCCACCAGCGGGATGTCGCGCTTCTCGGTGGCGATGGCCAGGTAGCCCAGCTTGTCCTGGCGCATCCACTGCTTGAGCAGGGTGGTGAGCTCCGCGTCCTCGAACACCATGGAGGCCACGTCCTGGATCTCGGCGAAGGTCTTGCGCAGGATCTCCAGGTCGCGCTTGGGCAGGGGCGCGTTGGAGCCGTGGGAGGAGGCCTCGCCCTGGGCGTAGATGGCCGGATCGAACTGGGCGATCATCTTGTGCACCCCGGGCACGCCCAGCTTGGAGGCATGGTTCATGAGCCTGCGGATGAGCCGGTGGTGCATGGGCGGATCGGTTTCCCCCAGCAGGTCGAGGATGGCCCGCCACTCGGGCTTGCGCTCCTGGACCGGGGCGGGGGCCGGACGGGTCATCTGGCCGCTGCGCTGGGCGATGCGCACCTCCGCCAGATGGCCCAGCTTCTGGGCGGTGAGATCCACCAGCTTCTTCTGGTCCAGGTGGAAGGGGCTGCTGGGCGCCCGGGAGGAGCGGTTCTCCAGGTAGACCACCTCCACCTCGCCAAGGTTCTCGCCCTTGACGTGGATGGGCGCCCGCAGGGTCCAGGTGCTGGGGACGAAGCCGCTGGTCTCGAAGCACTCGCCCCAGAAGTGGATGCGGGCCTGGCAGACCTCCTCGTACTTGAACCCCTTGGGCAGCACTTCGGCCACCGCCTGGAGGATCTGGGTCAAGGAAAGGTCGTCCCGGGCCAGCAGCGCCGCGATTTCGAAGATCGTCTGCAACTCGCGGGACTGGCCGAACGTGTTGTTTTCCATGGGCGGGCTTCCTCGATGGGGTACAGGGTGAGTGTATCGGAAGCCTTTGGCAGCAGGAACAAGGCCCTTTAATCTCCACCTTGGCTCATCACCTGACGCAGGATGTTGGGCGAGGCTGGAGCGAAAAATTGCTTCGGCGTTGTCTCCGCCTTGCGGAGGCTTTTCCCGACGAGCCGATTCTCTCCGTACTGCGGAGACAATTCCGAGGACGGCCGGGGCCCATAGCCGGGGATTTTTGATCCGTTTTCTTATCCCCTCTATCCCCGTTCATCCGGTTCATCCCCGTCGAACAAAAACCAAAAGTGTTGTCCAGCGCAGAAACACTGTGCGTCGGCATCATCATTAGCTTTTTCTCGACGGGGATGAACCGGATGAACGGGGATGAAAAACGATAAAAGAAGGCTCGCTGGCTCTTCTGCGGCGCGTTGATCTGGATTGGGGGGGGGTGGGCAAGCTGCCGACAAAACGAAAGGGGCCGAACGCCGAAATGGCGGCTCGACCCCTCCTTCTCTTTATTTAAGAGATTTAGAGAACTTGATACTAGACCCAGCCGCGCAGGTGGCTGGCTTCGGCCACGCGCTTGATGGAGATCATGTACGCGGCATCGCGCATGTAGAGCTTCTTGTCCCGGGCCAGGAAGGACACGGCCTTGAAGGCGGCGGTCATCTTCTGGTCGAGCTTGGTCAGGACTTCTTCCTTCTCCCAGTAGTAGTTCATGTTGCTCTGCACCTGTTCGAAGTAGGAGCAGGTGACGCCACCGGCGTTGCAAAGGAAGTCGGGGACCAGGAAGATGCCCTTCTTCTGGATGACCACGTCGGCGTCGGGGGTGGTGGGGCCGTTGGCGCCTTCGGCGATGAGCTTGACCGAGGGCTTGATCTTGTTGACGTTCTCGCTGTTGATCATGTTCTCCTGGGCGGCCGGGATGAGCACGGTCACGTCCTGCTCGATCCAGGCATCGCCGTTCAGCTTCTCCCATCCGTAGCTCTTGGCCTTGGCGGGATCGATGGTGCCGAACTTGTCGATGGCGGCCATGAGCTTCTCGAACTGGATGCCGTCCTTGCAGCGGTAGGTGTAGGGCACCTTGTCGGTGTTGTCCCAGCAGGAGATGGCGATGACCTTGCCGCCGTACTGGGTGAACAGGTCGAGGGAATACTGGGCCACGTTGCCGGCGCCCTGAATGGCGGCGGTGGCGCCCTTGATCTCGATGCCCAGTTCCTTCATGGCTTCGCGCACGGTGAAGATCACGCCGTAGCCGGTGGCCTCGGTGCGGCCCAGGGAGCCGCCCATGCCCACGGGCTTGCCGGTGATGAAGCCGGGGTACTTGCCGCCATTGATCACTTCATACTCGTCCATCATCCAGAGCATGTGCTGCCCGTGCGTCATGACGTCGGGGGCCGGCACATCGTTCAGGGGTCCCACCAGCTTGGATACCTGGCGGATCCAGCCGCGGCAGATCTTCTCCTGCTCGCGGTCGGACAGCTCGCGGGGATCGCAGATCACGCCGCCCTTGCCGCCGCCCAGCGGAATGTCGACCACGGCGCATTTCCAGGTCATCCAGGTCGCCAGGGCCTTGACCGTGTCGATGGTCTCGTTCGGGTGGAAGCGGATGCCGCCCTTCGCGGGGCCGCGGGCATCGTTGTGCTGGATGCGGAAGCCGCGGAAGATCTTCACGGTCCCGTTGTCCATGCGGACCGGGATGGTGAAGTGCAGCTCGCGGGAAGGGTTGCGCAGCAGGTCGCGGGTGCCCTGGTCGAGGCTCAACTTCTCAGCCACGGCGTCGAACTGCTTCTGAGCCATTTCAAACGGATTGAAGGCCTTCTCAGCCATAACTCCACTCCTTGAAAGTTTTGAAATTCTTGTGCCTGCTGCCCAGGCCACGATGTGTAGGCGAGACAGCCTAACTCGATGATTATGACGTGAGATAGAAGGTCAAAACTTGATTGGAACCGGTACGTGACCAAGGGCACTGGACGAATCCGTCATCGCTAGGCGCAGTGCGGCTTTACGGGAAATTCGGGTTCCGCCGGGGCGGAAATACCAGAAAAGGCCCGAACTCGGCCCGCCGCCAAGCCGGCGGTCTGTGCCGGTCCATGGGGCTTCCGCGGTATCCTTGGAGCCTGGCCCCACGGCCGAACCCTCCAGGAGTCCCAAAGATGCGCCTTGCCTCCACCCTGCTTGCCTCAAGCGCCGCCCTGGCCGCCTGCACCTTCCTGGCCTGCCACCGTTCCCAGGATGAAAAGCCTGCCGTCACCGCCGCGGCCTCGGCGAACTCGATCCAGGGCACGGTCCTGGAGGTCCTTCCCGCACCGCCCTACAGCTACCTGCGGGTCAAGGCCGCCCAGGGCGAACTCTGGGCCGCCGTGCCCGCCGCCCAGGTCAAGGTGGGCGATCCGGTGACCGTGCTGGTGCAGGTGCGCATGGACAAGTTCCAGTCCAGCACCCTCCAGCGGACCTTCGACGCGGTCTACATGGGCACCCTGGCCGGCGCCGCGCCCGTGGCCGGCGCGTCCGCTCCAGCGCCCCCCGCTCCGGCCGCTCCCGCGACGATGCCGCCCAC
>JARLGP010000279.1 GCA_031292735.1 Holophaga sp. | reverse complement strand
TGGGGTCGTGCTCCACCCAGCCCGGCCGGGGGAAGATCTGGCGGAACTCCTTCTGGGCCGCGCCGACGCTGCGGCCGGCGGCGTCGAACAGGATGGCCCGGGAGCTGGTGGTGCCCTGGTCCAGCGCGAGCAGGTAGTCCCTGGCCATGGCCTACAGCCTCGCCAGGGCCCGGGCCGGGCGGCTGTGCTCCGGGTCGAACCCCCGGGGCTGGCGGTTGAAGAACAACTCCTCGTGGGAACTCATCGTGCCCTCTCCTGGAAAAGACTACGGGGTGACGCTGCTGCGGTAGGTCGCCCTGCCGCCCTTGATCTCGAAGATGCCCACCGACTTCACGGGGTTGCGCTCCTTGTCGAACTGGATGTGGCCGGAGACCACATCCATGTTGGTGGCGGCGATGGCGTCGCGCACCGCGGGGCCCTCGGTCCTGCCGGCGCGCTTGATGGCGTCGAACAGGATGCCGGCGCTGTCGTAGGCCAGCACCGCCAGGCCATTGGGCTCGACGCCGAACTTGGCCTGGTACTTCTTGTAGAACGCCTGGACCACGGGACGGTTGGGGTCGAGGTCGTGGCTGGTGAAGAAGCAGCCTTCCACCGCCGTGCCGCCCACTTCGGTGAGCCTGGGGGAGTCCCAGCCGTCGCCGCCCAGCAGCGGGCCCTTGAAGCCCAGTTCGCGGGCCTGCCTGGCCACCCGGGCCACGTCGTCGTGGTAGTCGGGGACATACAGGATCTCCGGGCTGTTGGCCAGGATCCTGGTGAGCTGGGCCTTGAAGTCGGTGGCCCCGGTGGCGTGCCCTTCGAAGCCGACCACCTGGCCCCCCAGGGCGAGGTACTTGGCGCGGAAGAAAGCAGAAAGCCCCTTGGTGTAGTCGTTGCCCACGTCGAACAGGCAGGCCGCCTTCTTCGTCTTCAGGCCGTTGCAGGCGAAGATGGCGCCCACCGTGCCCTGGAACGGGTCGATGAAGCAGGCCCGGTAGATGAAGTCGCCCACCTGGGTCACCTTGGGATTGGTGGCGGTGGTGGCGATGAGCGGGGTCTGGTGGGACTGGCAGATGGGGGCGCCGGCCAGGGCCACCTTGGACATCACCGGGCCGAGCACGGCCACCGCCTTGCTCTGCTGGATCAGCTTGGTGACCACGGCGGCCCCTTCGGCCGGGTCACCCTTGTCGTCGCCGAACGCCAGCTTCACCTGCTTGCCCAGCAACCCGCCGCCAGCGTTGCAGTCCTGGAAGGCCAGCTCGAATCCGTTCCTGGTGGAGGCGCCGAAGGTGGCCCCCTCGCCGGTCACGGGCGCGACCCCGCCGATGACCAACGCCTTGTGGCTGTCACAGGCCAGGAACGAACCCGCGAGCAAAGTACAAGCAACCGCCGAAAGCATGAGCATTCTCACGAAGTCTCCTAGGGGCTGTGGGTTTGCCCCCAGGATGGCATCTTTAAAATTCTCAAGATAGGTTAAAAGGCCAATATCTTGCGCATGCCTTCCAGCGCCTTTTCGGTGTTGGGCAGCACCGCCCGCTCCAGGATCCGGTTGAAGCCCACCGGGGTGAAGGCCGAGCCCACCCGTCCCACCGGCGCGTCCAGCCAGGGGAAGCAGTCCTGGCTGATCTGGGCGGCCACCTCGCCGCCGAAGCCGCCGAACACCTTGTCCTCGTGCACCACCAGGGCGCGGTGGGTCTTGCGCACGCTGGCGAAGATGGTCTCGGTGTCCAGGGGGTTGAGGCTGCGCAGATCCACCACCTCCACGCTCACCCCTTCGGCCTCCAGCTTGCGCGCGGCCTCCAGGGCGAAGTGCACCGGGGTGCCGTAGGCCAGCACGCTCAACTGGGTGCCTTCCCGGCGGATGCGCGCCTTGCCGAACGGCACGGCGAATTCCGGCGGGCAGAAGGCCTTGGCCTGGGCGGAGTTGTACAGGAACTTGGGTTCCAGGAAGAGGCTCACTCCGGGGGAGCGCAGGCAACTGCGCAGCAGCCCGGCGGCGTCGTCGGCGAAGGCCGGCACCACCACCCGGATCCCGGGGATGCCGGTGAGCCAGCCCTCGATGTTCTGGCTGTGGTAGAGCCCGCCGCCGATGTAGCCGCCGCTGGCCAGGCGGATGGTGATGTTGGGCGAGTACTGCCCGCGGGTGCGCCAGTACTCGTGGGACAGCTCGATCAGCTGCTCCGCCGCGGGCCAGAAGTAGTCGGCGAACTCGGCCCCCTCCACCACCACCCGGATCTTCGGGTCGAACCGGGAGAAGCCGTCGGCGGTGCCGGTGATGAAGTCCTCGGCGATGGGCCCGTTGAACACCCGCTCGCGCCCGAACTCCTGCTGCATGCCCTTGGTGACGTTGAAGATGCCGCCCTTGTCCTTGTGCGCCACGTCCTGCCCCCAGATGTAGGTGTCCGGGTTGCGCCGGAACTCCTCCTTGAGGGTCTGGTTGATGGCGGTGAGCATGCTCACGGGGGCGCCGGTGCCGGCGGGCAGCCCGCCCGGAAACTGGTCGGACACCCAGGGTTCGGGCACCACGAACTGGTGGATGTCCGCCGGGTCCGGGTTGGGCGCCTGGAGCGCGGCGTCGGAGGCCTCGTTGTACTCGGCCATGTTGTGCTGCTCGATTTCCGCCAGGTCCGCCTCGGCCACGCCCTGGGCCAGGCAGTAAGCCCGGAAGCGCGGCAGCGGGTCCTGCCGGCGCGCCTCGGCCAGCTCCTCCGCCGAGCGGTACAGCTCGTGCTTGTCGCTGTTGGAATGGCTGCCGATGCGCACGCAGTGGGCGTAGACCATGGCCGGCCCGGCCCCGGTGCGCACGTGGGCGATGGCCTCGTTCATGGCGCGCATGGAATCCACCGGATCCTTGCCGTCGCACTTGACGATCTTCAGGTTGCGGAAGCCCGCGAAGTTGTCGCACACGTCGACGTTGGCGGTCTGGTCGGACTTGGGCACGGCGATGCCGTAGCCGTTGTCCTGGAGCACGAACACCACCGGCACCTTCTCCAGGTTGGCGCCGTTGACCGCCTCGTAGACGTAGCCCTCGGAGGCGCTGCTTTCGCCCTGGCTGCTGAACACGATGGCGCTGGAACCGTACTTCTTCACCGCCCGGGCCAGGCCCACCGCGTGCTGGGTGTGGTTGCCGGTGCAGCTGGACACGTTCTGGATGCCGATGGCGGGCTTGGCGAAGTGGTTGGACATGTGCCGGCCGCCGCCGGCCACGTCGGTGGCCTTGGAGATGCCGTTGAGCAGGATCTCCAGCGGGGTGAGCCCGGCGGCCAGGCAGGTGAGCATGTCCCGGTAGTACGGGAACAGGAAATCCTGGTTGGCCCGGAAGCTGAGCCCCAGGGCCAGCTGGATGCCGTCGTGGCCGGCGCAGGGGGCGTGGTACGACCAGCCCAGGGCCTGCTTGAGGTAGTTGGGAGCCTTGTCGTCCAGGACCCGTCCCATGTGCATGATCCGGAACCAGGTCTTGAGGGTGTCCCGGTCCAGCGTGGATTCCGGTCCGGCTTCGGCAAGCGTCGCATTGTTCACATTGGTCTCCATGGCCACCTTCATCGTCGACTCCCTACGCTTTCCTACCATGACCCCTCGCCCAGCAGGTTCTCCCGGCTGGGCTCCAGGAAGCACCAGGCCACCTCGCCCGCGCCGGTCCGCTCCAGGAGGTTCTGGGCCCGGCGCATGGCCGGCTGGAGCGTTTCAGCCTCCCGGTCCGGGCTGAGCAGGGGATTCCACAGGGTGGCGCCCATGGCCACCCCACCCAGGGCCTTCCGGAACCGTTCCAGGACGATCTCGGCCCCGGCCCGGAGGGTCCTGGGCAGCACCATCAGGAACCGGTCCCGGCCCAGGTCCACCAGCAGGTCCACGCCCCGCATGGAACGGGCCAGTTCGGCCAGCATCTGGCCCCGCTCGGACCGCGCCGGCTGGACCCAGATCGCCAGGGCGATGATCTCCCGCCGGCGCCGGGCCTGGGGCAGGCTGGAGCGGCACCACACGTCCAGGTAGCGCCGGGTGGGCAGCCCGGTGCGGGTGCTTTCCAGGGCATGGTCCTCCATCACCGCCGCGGTGAGGTCCAGCACTTCCTTGGCCCGGGCCAGCTCGGCCTTCAGGGATTCCACTTCCATGGCCTTGCCGAACAGGGCGGCCATGGCGTTCACCAGGGCCACCTCGGAGCTCTGCCAGGCGCGGGCCGGCTCGCTCTGCACCGACAGCACCCCCATGGGCCCCCCGGAAAAGCGCAGCGGAGCGCCCACATAGGCCCGCACCCCCGGGGCCCGCCGGTCGGGACGGCCGGGACGGCCGGCCCATGCGGGATCGGCCTCGGCATCGGCGATCACCAGGGTGGCGCCGGGCTCGCGCATCACCTGGCGGCAGAAGCCCAGGTCGGGGTCGTGGGGGATCGGGCTCCCGTCCTCCCGGCCCTCGCCTCCGGCGCACCACAGGCTTTCCAGGCCCCGGGCGGTCATGGACGCCACCACGGCCCGGTCCACGCCCAACTGCCGGACCAGGAGGTTGAGACCGTGGTCGAACAGATCCTCGGCATGGGGAAAGCAGGTGGACCCCAGGGCGCCCAGGGCGTGCAGATGGTCGTCCGCCAGGGCGATCTCAGGCAAGGCCGCCTCCCTGGGCGGGAACGATGATCGCGAACCGCACCTTGGACCCTCCGACGGCAGGAATGAAGAGATGAACCCTTAGGTATATAAGTGAGCGATCCGGTGCGCATTGCAACGGAAAATTCCGAATTCGCTAAAGTTCGATGAATCACTCAGCCACCCGATCTCCGGCTGATCCGGTTGAAGCCTAGTAGCTTATGACCCTGATCTCGGGATCCACTTCCTCCTGGAGCATCCCCTCGATGTAGCGGAGGGTGCCGGTGGAGGAGCTGGGGCAGGAGCCGCAGGCGCCGTGATAACTGATCTGCAAGGTGTTGTCTTCAAAGGAGATGATTTCCAGCCCGCCGCCGTCCCCGGCCAGTCCGGGGCGGATCCGCTCCTCCAGCAGGGCGTTGATCCGGTTCAGCTTCTCGTCGGCGTCCAGGGCGGAGGCGGCGGGCAGGGCGGTGCCGTCCACCGCTTCCATCTCCAGGTCCTCGATGGCCTCGCAGATGGGGTCGATCAGCCCGGTCCACTCGGCGTCGGCCTGCTTGTTCACGGTGACGAACCGGTCCATGTAGAACACCGAGGTCACCGGCCCCAGCGCGAAGATCTTGGAACCTAGGGGATCCCCCACCGCCGCGCCGAAATCCCGGAAGGAACGGGTTCCGGAACGCAGGATCGGCCGCTGGACAATGAACTTCAGGGCATCCGGGTTGGGGGTGGGCTCGATATTGACGACCTTGGGCATGACCTGCACCTCTCGTTTAATAGTTTACCTAAAATGTCGGGATTCTCTAGCGCCAATCTACCTTGCTTGCCGGGGGGACTCGCTTTGGGTGCCCGGAACGGTGAGAATGGCCCCAAGGGGGGATGAATGATCCAGGAGCAAAGGGAAGCTTGCATCCGGGCGGCCCAGGCCGGAGGAGAGGTGCTCCTGCGCCACTTCCGCAACCTGGACCCGGCTTCGGTCAGCGAGAAATCCAAGAACGACCTGGTGAGCCAGGCCGACCGGGACAGCGAGGCGGTCATCAAGGCGGAACTGGCCCTGCGGTTCCCCCAGTACCGGTTCCTGGGCGAGGAGAGCGGCGCCTCCGGGGTCGGCGACGGTCCCCGCTGGATCGTGGACCCGCTGGACGCCACCCTCAACTTCGTCCAGGGCCTGCCCCACTGGTGCGTGTCGGTGGCGCTCTGGGACCAGGCCGGTGGCCTGGCTGGCTGCATCTACGACCCGCTGCGCCAGGACCTGTTCGTGGCGGCGCGGGGCCAGGGGGCCAGCTGGAACGGCCGGCCCATGAGCGTCTCCCGGCAACCGGGACTGGACGGCGCCTTCCTGGCCACCGGGTTCGCCTGGCAGCTGGAGGAGCGGTTCCCGGCCTACAACCGGGCCCTGTGCGCGGTGTTCCCCCGGGCCAAGGGCATCCGCCGGGCCGGTTCCGCCGCCCTGGACCTGGCCCACACCGCCTGCGGCATCTACGACGGCTATTTCGAGCTGGGCCTCAAGCCCTGGGACCTGGCCGCCGGAACGCTCATGATCCAGGAGGCCGGCGGGGTGGTTTCCGACTGGCAGGGCGGCGACGGCTGGAAGGATTCCGGCAACGTGGTGACCGGCAACCGGGACGTCCAGCGGGAGCTGCTGGCCACCGTCCGCATATAGGTTCACTGGGGGTAGGTGGCCAGCACTCCCCGGACCAGCCGGCGGGCGAGGATGTGGTAGCCCGCCTCGGCCTGCTCGAAGGCCGCCCGGGCCAGCTCGCGGGTGGCCGGGCTGTGCCCCAGGGCGGCGTACAGGGGGCGCAGGTACTTCATCCGGCCCACCCGGAGGAGCACCTCCCGGATCTTCGGGAAGGCGGGCTGGTAGCCCGAGGCCGCGGCCAGGCACAGCCACTCCACCAGGATCTCGAAGTTGCCGCGGGCGGTGAGCCCCAGTTCCCGGTCCAGCCAGGCGCAGTCCTCCGGGCTCAGCACCCGGGGCAGGTTCTGCAGGTAGACCAGCAGCTCGTTGGGGCTCCAGTCGTTCGCCTTGGCGGGCCGGGAGCCGCCCGTCCAGGCCCCGGCCAGGGCCACGAGGCCCTCCAGCCGGGCGGAACGGAACACCGGGGCGTTGCCGGGCATCCCCGGCTGGTGCAGCCAGGCGTCGGCGTCCACCCGCGCCAGCAGGCCGGGCAGCTGTTCCTCGGTGAAGGCGCAGAACTGCTCGGTGGTGATGGAGGTGAACCGGAAGCGCCGCATGTAGGCGCGCAGGAACGCCCCGAAGGCGGCCTCGCCGGCGGCCTGTTCCAGCGCCGCCACCAGCCGGGCCCCCTTCTCGTAGGGGACGCTGGAGAAGGCGTCGTCCGGATCCACCCCGTCCAGCCGGGTGCGCAGCAGGGTGAGCTCCGGCTGGTTGCGGAACCGTTCCAGGGATTCGTTCAGGTCGGTCTGGCCGATGGCCCAGGCCAGGGCGCTGGCCTCCTCGCCGTGGAGGGCCTTCAGGATGTGCCGCTCGGCCCACACGGTGAAGCCCTCGTTCAGCCAGAAGTGTTCCGCGGTGGCGTTGGTCACCAGGTTCCCGGTCCAGGAGTGGGCCAGCTCGTGGGCCACCACGTCCACCAGCGAGCGGTCCCCGGCCAGCAGGGTGGGGGTGAGGAAGGTCATGCGCGGGTTCTCCATCCCGCCGTACGGGAAGGACGGCGGCAGCACCAGCATGTCGTAGCGTTCCCAGTCGTACGGCCCGAACAGGCGTTCGGCGGCGGCGATCATCGGCTCCACCCCGGCGAACTCCCAGGCGGCCCGGTCGACGGTGGCGGGCTCCGCCCACACCCGGGAGCGCGGGCTCAGGTCCCGGCTTTCCAGCTCGCCCACGGCCAGGGCCAGCAGGTAGGAGGGGATCGGCTGGGGCATGCGGAAGTGGAACACCCGGGTGCCCGGGATCGGTCCGGGCGCATCAAAGGCGGGCCCGGCCGACATGACCGCGGTGAGCCCCTCGGGCACCACCACCTCGGCGTCGTAGGCCACCCGGGCCACGGCGCTGTCCTGGCAGGGCACCAGGGTGCGGGCGTGGATGGCCTGGCACTGGCTGAACAGGAAGGGCTGGCGCTTGCCCTCGGTCTGGGCCGGCTCCAGCCACTGCAGGCCCATGGCGTCCGGGGCGGTCTCGTAGGCGATGCTCACCCCGTGGGTGGCTTCGGGCAGCACCAGGCGCAGGCGCCGACCCAGGATGGGCTCCTCGGGCCCCAGCTGGAACGGCACCTCCGCCCCGCTCGCCGTCACCCAGACCCGGTGGATGGCCAGCCCCTTGCTGTCCAGGTCCAGGATCCCGGCCACCGGCCCGGGGAACATCAGGGTGGCCTCCCCGCCCAGGATCCGGCTGTCGAAATCCACCAGCAGGCGCAGGTGCCAGCGGTTGGCCCGGGGGTGGCGGTCGTCGAAATAGGAGTGGGGATCGGTGCGGGTCATGGGAGGCCTTTCCCGGCCATTATCCACAGACGCCCCCCGGGTGGGTAATAATTGGCCATGCTGCCCGCCGTCCCCCCCGCCCAGATCCAGACCGCCCCCGCCCTGTCCCGGGAGGTGGGCTTCCCCGGTTTCAACCAGTTCCCCCTGCACGGCACGGTGCAGGCGGCCCAGGGCCTGCCCTGGTTCGCCGTGCTGGTGGCCGATTCCGGCCCCCTGGACCGGGACTGGGTCAACCCGATGCTGCCGGACAGCCACGGCGGCCGGGCCGTGGCCGAATGGCTGAAGGCCCTGGGGGTGGGCTCCCTGCGTTTCGACAAGCGGATCCACGGCAGCCGGGACCCCAAGCTGGACAGTTCCCTGGACGCCCAGTCCGGCGACCTGATGGCGGCCCTGGCCATGGCCCGGACGCTGCCCGAGGCCCAGGGCCGCAAGCTGCTGCTGGTGGGCCACGGCGAAGGCGCCCTGCTCGCCCTGCTGGACTCCCGGGCGGCCGATGCCCTGCTGCTGCTGGCCATGCCCCCGCAGACCATGGCCAAGAGCATCGCCGCCCTGCTCCGTCCCCAGCTTCCGGGCGACAGCTCCGGGCCCAACCTGGACTACCTGGATTCGGTGTTCCGGGCCATCCGCCGGCGCCAGCCGGTACCGGCCGCCGGGCCCGGGGTCTTTTCGAGCATGGCCCGGCTGGGCGCCTTGCTCATGGCCCCGGAAACCCTGGACTTCGTCCGCGCCACCCTGGACCTGGACCCGTGGCTCCTGGCCACCCGGGTCACCTCCCCCATGGCCCTGGCCTGGGGCGACCGGGACGTCCAGGCCTGGAAGCCGATGCTGATCCCCCAGGGCTTCCCCGGCACCGTGCTGACCATCCCCGAAGCCAACCACCTGTTCAAGCACGAGACCCGGCCCCGGGTGGAACTGAACAGCGCCTCGGCCCTGGCCGGCTACGGCGACGACGTGCCGCTGGCCGACCTGGGGCCGGTGGCCGCCTGGATCAGGAACCTCAATTGAACTCGATGCTGCGCGGGATGACCGGCAGCGATTCGTTGCCCTGGGCGTCCATCGTGGCCACCGCGAACACGTCGTTGTCGGTGCCCACCCCGGGCAGGACGATGCTTTCGGCCTTGGGGATGACATGGGTCTGCTGCCACTGCACCCCGTCCGCCCGGCGCCGGTAGATGACCACGCTGACGATCCGGGGATCCTGGGGCAGGGTCCACCACAGCTTGGCGTCACTGGTGCCGCCGCCGCTCAGCCCGACGTTCTGGGGCCCGGCCGGGGCGCAGGCCAGCTGGCGGAGGCCGGTCACCAGCACCCGGGTGATCCTGGCGCAGTAGCCGGGGTCGAAGAAGGTGGGGGTGTCGCTGTAGCGGTGCACGGCGCCGGGGCGGGCGTCCTGGCCCAGGCGGTCGAACGGGTCGGTGAACTCCGAGACCCGCACCCCCGGGAAGCCTTCCCGGGTGAAGGCGGACTGTTCGCCGCTGCGGCCCAGGCGGTCCCGGCGCAGCATGACCGCGCAGTCGAAGTTCTCCACGAAGCGTTCGCCGCAGCGCTTCAGGTAGCGGGCCAGTTCCCGGCCGACCCCGTCGTTCTCGGTGCCGAGCAGCTCGCGCACCCGCTTTTCCCCGTCGGTTTCCCGCACCGGCACGCCGTCCGAGAACAGGCGCATGGCGCCGCCGTTCTTGCCGCCGTCGGAACCGAGGACGTTGCCCACGCAGTCCACCGCCAGCATCCCGACCACGTCGGTGCCTTCGGCCTTGAGCCTGGCCGCCAGCCGGGCGCTGCCCAGGGAGCCCTGGGCGCCCCCGGCGGTGGCCACGAAGTAGATGCTGATGGCCGGCCGTTCCGCCGCCAACACCGTGGCCAGCTCCATCACCGCCGCCACCCCGCTGGCGTTGTCCACCGCCCCGGGCGCGTCGCCGGAGCCGTCCAGCACGTCGTAGGTCCGGCTGTCGTAGTGGGCCGCCACCACCAGGGCCTCCCGGGTCCGCGCCAGGTCGGTGCCCGGCAGCATGACCCCGAGGTTGGTCAGGGTGGTGGCCTTGGGCAGCAGCGGACCCGGGCCGGCGCTGAACGAGTCCTCGAAGATCACCAGCCGGGAGCCGGGAATCTGGGGCAGCGCCTGCAGCTCCCCGGTGAGCCAGCGGCGGGCGGCGCCGATCCCGCGGCGCTCGGAGACCGGGTCGGACAGGGTGTGCCGGGTGCCGAACGAGGCCAGGCGGTCCACGGTGCGGCTCAGCCGGGAGGGTTCCACCCGCCCGGCCAGATCCATCAGGCTCACCGGCGGCCGGTCCTGGGCGGCGACCGGAGCGACCATACACAAGGCGACACCAAGGCAGGCAAGAAAGCGCATGGAACCTCCGGATGCCATCATGATGGCACAGCCTCCCCGGGGTCGACCCGGATGGTAGACTTTCAGATCATTCTTTCCGGAGTCCGCATGTTTTCACTCGAAGGCAAAATCGCCCTGATCACCGGAGCCAGCCAGGGCATCGGCGAAACCATCGCCCGCCAGCTGGCCAAGCAGGGCGCATTCGCCGTCTGTGCCTCCCTGGCCTCCACCGAAGGCGACCTGCAGAAGGTGGTCGCCTCCATCCAGGTCGACGGCGGCCAGGCCGACTACGTCCTGCTGGACATGCGGAACGGCGACAGCGTCCGCGCCGCGGTGAGCACCGTGGTGGAGCGCCACGGGGCCCTGCACATCCTGGTGAACAACGCCGGCATCACCAAGGACAAGCTGATGATCCAGATGAAGGAGGAGGAGTTCCAGCTGGTGCTGGACATCAACCTCAAGGGCGCCTGGCTGGCCACCCAAGCCGCCGCCCGGCCGATGATGAAGCAGCGCTGGGGCCGGGTGATCAACATCGCCTCGGTGGTGGGCCAGATGGGCAACGCCGGCCAGAGCAACTACGTGGCCTCCAAGGCCGGCCTGATCGGCCTCACCAAGACCGTGGCCCGGGAGTTCGCCAGCCGCAACGTCACCTGCAACGCCGTGGCCCCGGGCTACATCGCCACCGCCATGACCGACGTCCTCAGCGACGAGGTGAAGGCCGAGTTCACCCGCCAGATCCCCCTGGGCCGCATGGGCACCCCCATCGACATCGCCAACGCCGTGGTGTTCCTGGCCACCGAGGAGGCCGGCTACATGACCGGGCAGGTGCTTTCGGTGAACGGCGGGATGCTGATGCCGTAGGGCCCGCCCGCCCCCTCCCTCACCGGGGAGTGACTTTGGCGTGCAACTGCAAGCCCAACGAATGAACGACTTTCAGGATGGTGGCCAGTTCGGGGTTGCCCTCGGGAGACAGGGCCTTGTAGAGGGATTCTCTGCTGAGGCCCGTGTCCCGGGCGATCCGGCTCATCCCGCGCGCCCGGGCGATATCGCCCAGGGCGGCCGAAACGACCTTCGGGTCACCGTCCTCCAGGGCGGCCTCGAGGTACAGGGCCATGTCCTCCTCGGTTTCGAGGTATTCAGAGGTGTCGTAGGGGCGGGTTCGGGTCTTCATCGGGTGACCTCACCATTCCTGGGCAAGCTTCAGGGCAGCCTTGATGTCGCGGTTCTGGGTCCGCTTGTCGCCGCCGGTCAGAAGCAGCACGATCGTCTTGCCTTGCTGGCAAAAATAAACACGGTACCCGGGCCCATAGTCAATTCGGAGCTCTGAGACCCCGTTGCCAACGGGTTTCACGTCGCCCGCCAAGCCGAGCGTCAGGCGACGAATCCGCACCTCGATGCGGGCACGCGCCGCCTTGTCTTGAAGTTTCAAAAGCCAGTTGGAGAAGACTTGGGTTTGGCGAACTGCCACCATGGCCAAGTGTAGCTCACAGGATACAATTGCGCAAGGGCCCGGCGGGTGGATTCACCGCCTCACGGCCGCGGAACATCCAGCTCCGCCCGGCGCCTGCCGTCCTGCCACTGCAGTTCCACCTGGGCCCCCGCCCCGGCCTGCGCCGAGCGGGTGAGGGGGTGCCCGTCCAGGTCCCGCACCAGCACGAAGCCGCGCTCCAGCGGCCCATTGGGGTTCATGGCCCTCAGCCTGGCGGCCAGCAGGCCCAGGCGGTGCGCCCTGCCCTCCAGCACGGCGTCCACCGCGGGCCCCAGGCGGCGGCCGGCCTCCCCCAGGCGGGGCAGGTCGGCAGCACGCCCGGCCAGGGCCGAGGCGTGGCGCAGCCGCTGGCGGAGCAGGTCCAGGCGGTTCGCGCCCAGGTCCAGCCGGCGCTGGGGATGGGCCAGCTGCAGGCGCTGGGCCAGGAATCCGAACCGGGCGGCCCGCTCCCCGTCCGCCCCGCAGCGCAGCAGGCGGTGGCGCAGCGCCTCCAGCCGCGCGGAGCCCCGTTCCAGCCGCTCCGGCACGGCCCGCATGCCCCTGCTGTCGGTCAGCAAATTGAGGGTCGATTCCAGCCCCTGGAGCCGCCAGGCCATGCGCGCCGCCAGAGCCTCCTGCCGGCGCCGCAGCTCGCTCATGAGCTGGTCCCGGTCGGGGCTCACCAGCTCCGCCGCCTGGCTGGGAGTGGCGGCCCGCCGGTCCGCGGCCAGGTCCACCAGGGTGGTGTCGATCTCGTGCCCCACCCCGGTGACGATGGGCAGCCGGCACTGGGCCACCGCCCGCACCAGGGCCGGATCGTTGAAGGCCCACAGGTCCTCCAGGCTGCCGCCGCCGCGCACCAGCAGGATCGCCTCGCAGTCCCAGAACGGGTCCTGGATCTCCTGCAGGGCCAAGAGGTTCTCCGGCACCGCGCGCTCCCCCTGGGCGGCGGCGGGGGCGATCAGCAGGTGGATCCCCGGCGCCCGCCGGCCGGTGACCTCCACCACGTCGCGCAGGGCCGCCCCGCCCAGCGCGGCCACCACCCCGATCCGCCGGGGAAACCGGGGCAGCGGCCGCTTGGGCCGGTCGAACAGGCCTTCCAGGCGCAGTTCCGCCTCCAGCTGGCGCAGCCGGGCCTGGAGGTCGCCCGCCCCGGCCGGCAGGCAGTGGGTGACAGCCAGGGTGAGGGTGCCGCCGGCCACGTAGAGGTTCAGGGCGCCCTTCACCTGCACCCGCTCGCCGTCCCGGGGCACGTGGCCCAGCAGGCGCTGCTGGCTGGCCCACACCGCGCACTGGAGGGCGGCCCCCTCCTCCTTGAGGGTGAAGTACCAGTGCCGGCCGGAACCCCGGAAATTGGACACCTCGCCCAGCACGCACACCGCCGGAAAGGCCGGTTCCAGCCGGGACTTGACCTGTTCCAGCAGACGTTTGACGGAAATGGGCGTGTCCATCCCCTGACTCTACCAGTCTGCGGCCAGGGGCGGCCGCCCCCTCGATTTTCCCTTGACTCCTTCAATTCACCATCGTAGAGTGTGCGAAAGCCTTTCTTATTTTTCCTGTAAGTTGAATAAGATTAAACCCTGACTCCTGCTGGAGATCCCGAACATGCTGATGGCGGCCGAACGGAAGTACTGGATCCAGGCGTTGGCCTGTTGTTGCCGGAGCGACCCCGCCTAGGTCCCCAGGAAACGTTTGCCCTTGCCGGACCGATCGCGGAAGCGCCCATCGGTCCGGCATTCGCTTGTACCGGTGCGGATCCACCCCTTTTCTTCAGGAGATCCTTCATGACCAGCATGGCCGGAACCACCCAGCAGCCCGCAATGGACCGGATGGTCCCCGACACCCTCGCCATTCCAGCCCAAGGGTCCAGCCCGGAAGCCCTCCCCCGCGAGGCAGGCTGGTTCTCCTTCGACGGGAGGACCCTCGTGCCGCTGCTTGGCCTCGTCCTGGCGGAACTGTCCCACCTGCTCATCCCCAACGCCCAGACCTACCGGCCGAAGGCCATCCCGGGTTTCTCGATCGTGCTCCTGGCGCTCACCGCCGTCTTCGCGGGGCTGGTGCTCGTCTCCTGCTGCAACGCGGGCTTCCGGAAACGCCTGGCGTACAAGTCCTGGTTCCTGGGCGCGGCCTTCCTCTTCCTGGGGGCCTACGACCTCATCACCTTGAAGCTGAACCTGATCCCCAGCCTCTTCTTCCCGGCCCCGGAACGGGTGATCGACGCGTTCGTCACGGACGGGGGGTTCCTGCTGAAGTGCATGGCCTACTCCCTGCGCCTCCTGTTTTCCGGCTACCTCCTGGGCGCCATCGTCGGGCTGGCCACGGGCGTGCTGGTGGGCTGGAGTCCCCGCTGGAGCTACTGGGTGAGCCCCCTGATCCGGATGGTGGGGCCCATCCCCTCCACCGCATGGATCCCCATCGCCCTGGTCTCCTTCTCCCGGGCCTACGACGCCAGCGTCTTCCTGATCGCCCTGGCGGTCTGGTTCCCCATGACCATCCTCACCAGCTCGGGGATCTCCAACGTGCGCAAATCCTTTTTCGAGGTGTCCAGCACCCTGGGCGCCACCAGCATCCACAACATCTTCCGGATCGCCATTCCCGGCGCCGCCCCCAGCATCTTCACCGGCCTGTTCAACGGCGCCTCCTCCAGCTTCCTCACCCTCATGTCCGCGGAGATGCTGGGCTGCAAGTTCGGCATCGGCTGGTACATCAACTGGCAGCGGGAGACCCTTTCCTATCCCCACGTGTACGCCGCCCTGAGCCTGATGGCCGTCACCTTCTCGCTGCTGATCACCCTGCAGCTGAAGATCCGCAACCGGGTGCTGGCCTGGCAGAAAGGAACCATCCGATGGTAGGCCTCGCGAGTGCATCCACTGGAGCCATTTCCGCCGTGGGCCTGCGCAAGACGTTCGCCCAGGAGAACGCCTCCGAGGTGGTCGCCCTGGACCGCCTGGACCTGACCATCCGGAGCGGCGAGTTCGTTTCGCTGATCGGCCCCTCGGGCTGCGGCAAATCCACCTTCCTGCGCCTGGTGGCGGGCCTGGCCCAGGCCACCGAGGGCACCCTGACCCTGGACGACCAGCCTATCCACCAGCCGGGCTACGAGCGCGGCCTGGTGTTCCAGGACCCCACCCTGTTCCCGTGGATGACCATCTACGAGAACATCGCCTTCGGGCTCCGGGTGCGCGGCCTCTACAAGACCCAAAGCCGCGAGGTCCTGGACTTCATCGAGCTGGTCGGGCTCAAGGGGTTCGAGCAGGCCTATCCGCACCATCTTTCCGGCGGCATGGCCCAGCGGGCCTCCCTGGCCCGGACCCTGGTGAACCACCCCAAGGTGGTGCTGCTGGACGAGCCGCTGGGCGCGCTGGACGCCTTCACCCGCATGACCATGCAGGACGAGATCCTGAAGATCTGGCGGCAGCGGGGAACCACCATGGTGATGGTGACCCACGACGTGGATGAAGCCATCTACATGAGCGACCGGATCATCGTGATGTCGCCCCGGCCGGCGCGGGTGGAAAAGGTGATCGAGGTGGAAATGGGCCGCCCCAGATCGCGGGACCTGCCGGATTTCCTGCGCCTGCGGGCCAGCATCCTGCAGACCCTGCATTTCACCGGGAGCAGGCCCGACCTGCAGTTCTATCTCTAACCAAAGGAGGATTCAATGAAACGGGAAGTGGGTGTCATCCTGGCCATCCTGGTGGCCCTCGGGTCGGTGTCCTGTGCGCGAAAGAAGGCCAAGGCCGGCGACTACAACCTGGTGGTCGGCGTGGGGGTCACCGGCGGCCTGTGCAACGCCCCCCTGTACGTGGCCTTCGAGAAGGGCTACTTCGAGGCGGAGGGCCTCACCTACACCCAGTACAAGGTCGACAACGGCCAGACCATCCCCCTGCTCACCACCGGCAAGATCGACGTCATGGGCAACCTCCTGGCCACCCTGATCCAGCCGCTCGCCAACGGCCTCGAGGTGAAGATCCCGCTGGGCATCCACACCGGCTGCGTGAAGGTGCTGGTTCCGCCCGGCTCCCCCATCAGGACCCTGGCCGACCTGCGCGGCAAGAAGATCGGCACCACCGGCATGGCGGCCAGTCCCACGGTCATCACCCAGCGCTCCCTTGCCAACATCGGGGTGGGGGTGACCGCCGAGAAGCCGGAGGTGGAGTGGCTGATCTTCGCTTCCAGCGACCTGCCCTTGGCCATGGAGAAGGGCTCGGTGGACGCCATCGCCTTGAACGACCCCACCGCGGCGATCATCGAGAACGCCGGGAAGGGCCGGGTGATCCTCAACTCGGCCACCGACCCCTACCTGAAGAACGAGTACTGCTGCGTGGTGGTGGCCCGCAACGACACCGTGAAGCAGCACCCGGAAGCCGTGGCCAAGTACTGCCGGGCCATCCAGCGGGCCTCCAAGTTCGTCCAGGAGCACCCGGAGGAGACCGCCAGGCTGATCGTGGACAAGAAGTACATCCCCGGCGACAGCGCCGTCAACGGGGCCATCCTCAAGACCTACGACTACCGCGCCTCGGTGAGCCAGGCCAAGGACGCCATCACGCGAAACACCCAGGACCTCCAGCGGATCGGCCTGGTCAAGCGGGACGTGGACGCCAAGGCGCTGAGCGCCAACACCTTCATCGCCCTGGCGGGGGTTCCGGACAGCCTCTACAAATAGCGGGCCTCCCAAGGCCTCGATGAACGGGAAAGGGGACCAGGCGAACCATGGAAACGGCGACCTTGAGAATCGTGGGCATGACCTGCACCTTGTGCTCCGCCAAGGTGGAGCGGCAGCTGCGCCGGATTCCCGGGGTCGCCGCGGTCTCCGTGAACTATTCCGCGGAAATGGCCGTGGTGGAGCATGATTCCCTGGGGGCTGAGGTCCTGGAGCGCGGCGTCAAGGCGGCGGGTTTCTCCCTGGATTCGGGGAGCGGCCAGTCCCGCCGGCGCTACCTCCAGAACCTCCGCTGGCAGCTGCTCGTCTGCATCCTGATCGCGCTTCCCCTGGTCTTCACGGTGTTCGTCTGCACCATGGACGACGGTTGCGTGTTCTTCGACCCCAACGCGGTGAGCCGCTTTTCGGTGTTCTTCAGCCGGCTGCGCTTCCAGCTGGGGTTCCTGCACCACTGGCGGTTCCAGGCCCTGTGGGCCTTCCCGGTGCAGTTCATCATCGGCTGGCGCTTCTACCGGAACGCCTTCTACTCCCTGCGCTCGGGCCTCTGGGGCATGGACCTGCTGGTGGCCATCAGCACGACCATCAGCTATTTCTTCAGCCTCTACCTGGGCGTCCAGTTCGGCGGGGAATCGGAGACCCACTACTATTTCGAAACCTCGGTGGTCATCATCACCCTGGTCCTGCTGGGCCGCTACCTGGAGGCCAGCGCCCGCCAGCGCAGCCATTCGGCGGTGGATGACCTGCTCGATCTGCAGGTGCGGACCGTCCACCTGCGCGACGGTTCCGGCGAGCGCACGGTGCCCGTCGACTCGGTGCGCCCGGGGGAAACCATCGTCATCTACCCGGGCGAGCGCATCCCCGCCGACGGACGGATCACCGGAGGCGGCGGCCCGGTGGACGAAGCCATGCTCAGCGGGGAGCGCCTCCCGGTGGCCAAGGCGGCCGGGGACCCGGTGTTCAGCGGCACCCTGAACGGTTCCGGGAGCCTGGCCGTGCGCGTGGAAAAGACCGGGAAGGACACCGTCCTCGCCTCCATCATCGCCATCGTGGAGAACGCCCAGGCCGGCAAGACCGAGATCCAGCAGCTGGCGGACCGGGTCTGCGCCTGGTTCATCCCCGCCATCCTGGCGGCCTCGGCCCTGACCTTCGCCGTGTGGTTCTACGGGGTCTTCAAGGGCAAGAGCTTCCTCATCGAGCAGCCGATCCTGAACGCCATCTCGGTGCTGGTGATCTCCTGCCCCTGCGCCCTGGGCCTGGCCACCCCGGCGGCCGTGAGCACCGCGTTCGGCACCGCCGCCCGGCGCCGGATGCTCATCCGCAATGGGGATGTGCTGGAGCGCGCGCAGCGGATCGATACCGTGGTGTTCGACAAGACCGGCACCCTCACCCAGGGGGATCTCCAGCTGGACGGCATCCGGCCCAGGCCGGGCAGCCCGTACAGCGGGCCCCAGCTCCTGCTGCTGGCCGCCCTGGCGGAACGGCCGTCGGGCCATCCCGTCGCCCGGGCCCTGGTGCGGAACCTGGACCCCGCCCAGGGCCTCTACCGCCCGGAGGAGACCGCGCGCTTCGCCTCCGGCTTCGAGAACGTCCCGGGACGGGGAATCCGCGCCCAGGTGGACGACCGGGCCATCGTTTTCGGCAACCTTCCCTTCCTGAAAGAACAGAATATCGATACCGGCGACGTTCCCAGCCTGCCGGCCGGACGTCTGGCGGTCCTGCTGGCGGTGGACGGCCGCTACGAGGGGCTCTTCCTGTTCCAGGAGACCCTTTCGCCGGGAACCCTCCACGCCCTCCAGCGCCTGAAGGACGCGGGCATCGAACGGGTGCTGCTTTCCGGCGACCGGGAGGCCCCGGCCCTGGCGGTGGCCCGCCAGGCCGGCATCCAGGCCGCCTATTTCGAAGTGCAGCCGGCCAACAAGGCGGACATCATCCGGACCTTCCAGGCCCAGGGCCGGCATGTGGCCATGGTCGGGGACGGCAGCAACGACGCCCCGGCCCTGGCGGTGGCCGAAGTGAGCTTCGCGGTAGGCTCGGGCACCGACATCGCCGTCAACACCAGCGACGTGGTGCTGCTGGATGGCGACCTGTCGGGCATCCTCTGGCTGCTGCGCTATTCCCGCCAGGTGCGCCGGGTGATCCGCACCAACCTTGGGTGGTGTTTCCTCTACAACGTCCTGGGGATCCCCGCGGCCGCCCTCGGCCTGCTGAGGCCGGAACTGGCCTGCCTGGCCATGGCCGCCAGCTCGCTTTCGGTGGTGGGCAATTCCCTCCGGCTCAGACGGGTGAAGTCCAATGTTTGATCTCCCTTCCCTTTCCCTTTCCCCGGCGGCGCTGGGCGTGCTGTTCCTGTACGGCCTGGTCACCAGCCTGCACTGCGTCGGCATGTGCGGCGGGCTGGTGCTGTCCGCATCCCTGTCCGCCAGCCGCAAGGAGGGCGCGACCGGCTTCGCCCATTCCGCGGCCGGCTACCACTGCGGCCGGCTGGTGTCCTACACCGCCATGGGCGCCCTGGCCGGCGGGCTGGGCCAGATCCTGGGCCTGCCCCACGCCCTCAGGGCCGCGCTGCCCATGATCGGCGGGCTGCTGGTCTGCGTGTTCGGCCTGAACCAGCTGGGGCTGCTGAAACGGTTCCATATCAACCTGGCGTTCTGCTCCCTCGAACGCCTGGACAAGCTGTTCGGCAACACCTTCCACCTGGGGCTGGCCACCGCCCTGCTGCCCTGCGGCCCCCTGCAGGCCATGCAGCTGTTCTGCCTGGGCAGCGGGAGCATGGCCTGGGGCGCCCTGGCCATGGCCTCCTACACGGCGGGCACCATCCCCCTGCTGCTGGCCTTCGGCGGCGCCAGCCGCTACCTGGGCCGGCGCTGGCAGCGGTTCGCCACCGGCTCGGCCGCGGTCATCATGATCGTCCTGGGCGCGTCCATGGTCGGCCGGGGCATGTCCCTGGCCGGATGGACGGTGCGGGCCCCCGCCTCCCCGGCGGACGGCACGGTGGAAGCCTGGAAGCGCGGCAACCTCCAGATCCTGGTCACCGAGTTCGACCCCAGCGGCTACCCTCCCATCCGCCTGAAGGCCGGCATCCCGGTGCACTGGATCATGCACATGGACAAGAATTACCTGGGCACCTGCTCCGCCAACATCGAGATCGCGGGGCTCGGGATCAACCGTTCGTTCGTGGCCGGGGACAACCTGCTGGAGTTCACCCCGGCCAGGCCCGGCCGGTTCGCCTACCACAGCTGGTGCGGCATGATCGCCAACACCATCACGGTCCAATGACAGGAGAAACGGCATGACCAAGCGGATCGCCAAGACCCTCACCGACCTGATCGGCAACACCCCGCTGCTGGAGCTGGGCCGGTATTCCGCCCGGGAAAAGGTGGGGACGCCCCTGCTGGCCAAGCTGGAATACTTCAATCCGGCCGGCAGCGTCAAGGACCGCATTGGCCTGGCGCTGATCCAGGACGCCGAGGCCAGGGGCCTGATCAACGCCGATTCCATCCTCATCGAGCCCACCAGCGGCAACACCGGCATCGCCCTGGCCTTCGTGGCGGCGGCCCGGGGCTACCGGCTGATCCTCACCTTGCCGGACACCATGAGCATCGAACGGCGCAAGCTGCTGCGGGCCCTGGGCGCGGAAATCGTGCTCACGCCGGGCATCGAAGGCATGAAGGGGGCCGTGCGCCGGGCCGAGACCCTGGCCGCCCAGACCCCCAACGCCTACATCCCCCAGCAGTTCCAGAACCCCGCCAATCCCCGGATCCACCGGCTCGGCACCGGCGAGGAGATCTGGCGGGACACCGACGGGGAGGTGGACATCTTCGTGGCCGGGGTCGGCACCGGCGGCACCATCACCGGGGTGGGCGAGCTGCTCAAGGAGCGCAAGCCCTCGGTGAAGATCATCGCGGTGGAGCCCCTGGGCTCGCCGGTGCTGTCCGGCGGCGTGGCCGGGCCGCACAAGATCCAGGGCATCGGCGCCGGTTTCGTGCCCAAGGTGTTCAACGCGAGCGTGGTGGATGAGGTCTTCCAGGTGCGCAACGAGGAGGCCTTCGCCACCGCCCGGGCCCTGGCCCTCACCGAAGGGCTGCTGGTGGGCATCTCCTCCGGAGCGGCGGCCTTCGCCGCCACCCAGATCGCCCGCCGGCCCGAATACGAAGGCCGGACGGTGGTGGCGCTGCTGCCCGATTCCGGCGAGCGCTACCTGTCCACCACCCTGTTCGATGAACCGCAACAATGACCGGGAGTGACCATGTTCCTTGAACGACCCCGCTTCACCTGTCCCCTGGGCGGCGCCATGGCGACCGTCAACGCCCTGCCGGGCGCCGTCGCCATCCTGCACGCCTCCCCGGGGTGCGGCGGCAATTCCAACATCGCCATCATGGCCGCCTCCGGCAACCTGGGCAGCGGCTATTGCGGCGGCGCCTCGGTGCCCGCCAGCGGGATCAGCGAAAAGCAGATCGTCTTCGGCGGCTCCGAGCGCATCATCGAGCAGCTGGAGACCTCGGCCGAGGTGATCCAGGCGGACCTGTTCGTGGTCATCACCGGCTGCACGGCGGAGATCATCGGCGACGACATGACCGCCGTGCTCCAGGCGCACCGGGCCAGCCACCCGGACGGCCCCCCGGTGATCCACGCCTCCGGGGCCGGGTTCAAGGGCAACAGCTACTTCGGCTACGACTCGGTGCTGCAGAGCCTGTTCAGGCAGTTCCTGGTGGAAAGGCCGGTCAAGGTGAAGGGCAAGGTCAACCTGTGGGGCGTCCCCCCCGCGCTGGACGTGTTCTGGGAAGGCAACCTGGTGGAGCTGAAGCGGGTGCTGCAGGGCATCGGGCTGGAGGTGAACGCCTTCTTCACCAAGGACGACACCCTGGCCCAGCTTCGGAACGCGGCCGAGGCGGAGCTGAACATCGTGGTCTCCCCGGTGAACGGGGTGGCCGCCGCCGAAACCTTCCGGGCGCTCCACGGGGTGGACTACCTGGTCACCGACCTGCCCATCGGGGCCCAGGCCACCGCGGAATTCCTGCAGGCCGTCGCCGGCCGCCTGCACCTGGACCAGGCCGCCGTGGACCGCTTCCTGCGCCAGGAGAAGGAGCTCTACTACCACTATTTCGGCCGGCTGAGCGATTCCTACTCGGACCTGGACCTGCAGCGCTACGCGGTCATCGTGGCCGACACCACCTATGCGGTGGCGCTGTCCCGGTTCGTGGAGCAGGAACTGGGCTGGCTGCCCAGGCTGGTGGCGGTCACCGACCCCTGCGAGGAGTCCGCGCGGCCGGCGGTGGTGGAGCGCTTCGCCAAGGGCCTGCGCGGCTACCGGCAGGCCGTGGTGTTCGAGACCGACACCAGCCAGATGTCCAGGCGCCTGTTCGAGCGCTGGCCCAAGCCGGACGGCGGCAAGTACTACCAGGCCTTCAGCCCGGCCTTCGTCATCGGCAGCCGGCTGGACAAGGAGTTCGCCGACAGCATCGGCGCCGGCCATCTGAGCGTCGCCTACCCCATTTCCGAGCGGGTGGTCCTGAACCGCGGCTATGCCGGCTACCGGGGCGCCCTTCACCTCATCGAGGACATCTTCTCGGTGGTGCTGTCCAACCGTTGAAACCATCCAGGAGCATCCCATGAGCTACCTCCACCTGAAGGTCCCGCCCACCCGCGACGTCCGTTTGAAACCCTGCAACGCCTACGGCGGGAAATTGTGCGGCCTGGTCAACGGCCAGAAGGCCGGATGCCTCACCGCCAACGGCCGCACCTTCGCCCAGACCACCGGCTGCCAGCTGACCCTGTCCATGACCATGGCCTCGTCCATCCCCAACACCGTGGTCATCTACCACGGCCCGGTGGGGTGCGGCGCCAGTTCCCTGGGCCTCACCGGCCAGGCCAAGCTCAGCCAGCTGGCCCGGGGCAACGTCGACGCGGTGGGGCGGGTGTGGATGTCCACCAACCTGGACGAGACGGACGTGATCCTGGGCGGCGAAGCCAAGCTGGAGGCCGCCATCCTGGAGGCCGAGCGCCGCTTCCGGCCGCACGCCATCTTCATCGGCAACACCTGCGTGCCGGCCATCATCGGCGACGACATCGACAACGTGGCCGCGCGGCTCCAGGACCGCATCTCGGCCCGGATCATCCCCCTGCACTGCGAAGGCTTCAAGACCCGGTTCGTGGCCACCGCCTACGACATCGTCTACCACGGCATCCTGCGCTACATGCTGAACGGCGACGAGGAGCGCCAGCCGGTCCTCCGCGACGAGGGCCGGGAACGGGAGTACGAGGCGCGCCGCAAGCGCACCGTCAACCTCCTGAACGTCGGCTCCATGGGCTACGTGGACGAGGTGGAGCTGGTGCGCATCCTGGGCGCCATCGGGCTGGAAACCAACGTCTACCCCTGCTTCACCGCCCCGGAGAAGTTCGTCAAGGTCAAGGACGCGGCGCTTTCCGTCAGCATCTGCGCCACCCACGACGACTACTTCGTGGAGCACCTGAAGGAGCTCTACGGCATCCCCTACGTGCTCAACACCATTCCCATCGGCACCGACAACGTGCGCCTGTGGCTCCTGGACATCGCCGACTTCTTCGGCCTGCGCCAGGAGGCGCTCAAGGTGATCGCCGCCGAAGAGGCCGAGCTGAAGCAGGCGCTGGAGCCGCTCCGGGCCGTGTTCCAGGGCAGGACCGCCTTCGTCAGCACCGGCGAGATCCGGGCCGGCGCCCAGGCCTGCATGCTGGAGAACGACCTGGGCATCCGGGTGGTGGGCATCCGGGCCCACCACTACGACCAGTTCGGCGAGATCGTGTTCGACCACTTCAAGGATCGCGACGACGTGGCCATCAATGTGGCCGCCAACCAGCCCTTCGAGCAGGTCAACCTGCTCAGGAAGCTGAAGCCCGACCTCTTCCTGGGCCACGCCAACAGCAATGTCTGGGCGGCCAAGCAGGGCATCCCGGTGCTGCCGATCTACGGCCCGAACAACAGCTACCTGGGCTACAAGGGGGTGTTCGAGGTGGCCAGCCGGCTGGCCCGGCTGCTCGAAAATCCCAGCTACTACAGGACCCTGGGCGAGACCACGACGCTTCCCTACCGGGAGGACTGGTACGGGCGGGACCCCTACCACTACATCCAGCAGACCCGGGAAGCCATCTGATCCGTCCGGTCAGGCCACCACCGAGGTGGGCACCGGGAACACCCGCAGCACCTGCCCCATGGCCATGGGCAGGATCAGGTCTCCGGGCCGGCCCAGCGGCCGGTTCCCGGCGTCGCTGACCAGCACCGAGACCCCTTCCGCCCGGACCATGGCCCGTAGTTCCGCTTCCAGCCGTTGGATCTGCTCGGGAGCCAGGTTCAGGAAGGGTTCATCCAGCAGCAGCAGCTTGGGCCGCGGCGCGAACGCCCGCGCCAGAACCAGCAACCAGCACTGCTCCAGGTCCAGGTCCATGACCCTTCGCTTGGCCAGCCGCTTCATGCCGAACCGTACCAGCAGCTCGGCCACCCGGCGGGCCCGGGCCTGGGGGGGCCAGTCGGGCAGCGCCCGGGCCAGCACCGCCAGGACGGTCTGGTGGCGCGACAGGATGTCTTCGTGGAACGCCCCGGTCACCGGGCGGTCCAGGGTTTCGATGAGGCCTTCGCCGTTCCTGTGGAACCAGATCCGGCCGTCGGCCGCGATCAGGCCCCGGTCGGGCCGCTGACGGCCCAGCAGAATGCGCAGCAGGGCGCTCTTGCCGCTGCCGGGAGGCCCCACCAGGAAGTTCATCCGCCCGTGCTTGAGGTTCAGCTGAAACGCGGCCTGGAGCGGAGGAAGGCCGGGACGTTGCATGGCGATGTCGCTTTGAATGTACATGGGAAACCCTGGGTGGATCGGTTGGGGGTTGGGACGGCCCGTGCGGGCCATGCTCGCGCCCCGGCGGCCCTCCGGGCGGAGGGCGCCGTTCGGCTTCCGGATGGCGCGAGGTTACGGAATCTGGGCCAGCGCTCGTTCCAGGTCGCTACACAGGTCCTTGGGGTCCTCCAGCCCCACCGAGAACCGGAAGATCCCGTCGCCGGCGAAGCGCCGGTACGAGGCCTCCGCCTCGGCGTCCAGGGCGAACGAGGTGCGCAGCATGTCCTCGGTGGCCAGGTAGAACACCAGGCTCCGGTGGTGGCCCAGGGACACCGCGTAGTGGATCAGCTGCAGCCGGTCCGCCAGGATCCGGGCCGCGGCCGGGCCGTCGGCCACCTGGAAGGTGAGCATGCCGGAGAAGTTGTCCATCTGCCGCCGGGCCAGGTCGTGCTGGGGGTGGGAGGCCAGGCCGGGATAGATCACCCGCTTCACCTTGGGGTGCCCTTCCAGGAAGGCGGCCACGGCGGAGGCGCCCTCCTGGTGGGCCTTCATGCGGATGGACAGGGTGGCCAGGCCCCGCATGATCAGCCAGGCGTTGAACGGGCTGAGGATGCCGCCGGTGCGGATGGCCACGCCCTTCTTGATCTCGGCCATGGCGGCCCTGGAACCCAGGACGGCGCCGCCCAGGGCGTCGCCGTGGCCGCCCATGTACTTGGTGAGGGAGTGCAGCACGAAATCGGCGCCCAGCCGCAGGGGCCGGGTGGCCACCGGGGTGGCGAAGGTGGAGTCCACCGCGAACAGGGCCTTGGCCTCCCTGGCGATCTTCGCCACGGCGGCGATGTCGGTGAGCCGGATCAGGGGATTGGCCGGTGTCTCGGCGTAGATCAGCCGGGTGTTCTTGCGCACCGCCGCCTGCACCTTGGCGGCGTCGGACATGTCCACCTTGGTGACCTCGATGCCCAGCCGGGGCAGGAAGTCCTTGGAAAATTCGGCGGTGGCCGCATAGGTCACGTCGCTGATGATCAGGTGGTCGCCGGGCTTCAGGGCGTGGAAGAACAGGGCGGTGATGGCGGCCATGCCGCTGCCGAAGGCGATGCAGGCCTCGGCCTCCTCCAGGGCGGCCAGCTTGCGCTCCAGCTGGTCCACGGTGGGGTTGCCCCAGCGGGTGTAGATGAAAGGGGTGGTTTCGCCGAAGTCCTCGGCGGAAAAGGAGGCCCCCGGGTCGGTGACAAAGGTGGTGGACATCACCAGGTTGGGCGCGGAAGCCCCGGTGACGGGGTCCGGGGCCTCGCCGGCGTGGATCGCCCGGGTGCTGAAGCCCAGCTGGTTCGATTCCTCTTCCATTCCATGCTCCTTCTGAAAACTATAATTATTCTAGCCGTGGGAAAAGGTTTCCTCCGGCCTTCCCAGCGCGCCGTAGATCTCGCCGGAATGGTCGCTGATCCCGGGAATGCCCACGGCGTCCGCCCGGCAGTGCTGGCAGTGGCGGAACACCGGAAGCTCCGCTTCGGCCAGGGTGCGCGCGGTGTGCAGGTCGGCGCAGGAGGGGGCCTCGCACTGGGCGAACTCGCCCTGGGGCAGCAGCGGGATCAGGTTGAACAGGAACGTTCCGGCCTCCTTCACCGCCCTGGCGGTGGCCGCCACTTCGCCGGCGTTCACGCCGGGGATCAGCACCATGTTCACCTTCACCAGCAGCCCGACGGCGGCCGCGGCCCGGATGCCGGCCAGCTGGCGCTGGATGAGCAGGCGGGCCCCCTCCTCCAGGTCCAGCCGGCGGCCCTCCGGGGCCACCCAGGCCACCACCCGGGCCACGGTCTCCGGGGTGATGCCGTTCACCGTCACGGTGAGGGTGGAAACCCCCACCTCCAGCAGTTCGGGAAGCCGCCGCTCCAGCTGGAGCCCGTTGGTGCTCAGGCACTGGATCAGGTCCGGCCGGAGCCGGTGGACGATCCGGAACGCGCCCACGGCGTGGTCCGAGGCCAGCGTGTCGCCCGGGCCTGCGATGCCCACCACCGAGATCTCCGGGCACAGCTCCGTGGCCCGGGCCAATACCTCAGGCACCTGGTCCAGGGGCAGGATGCCGCGGGCCACCCCGGGGCGTTCCTCCAGGCCGTTGAAGCGGCGCCGGCAGAAGCGGCACTGGATGTTGCAGGCGGGCGACACCGGCAGGTGCAGCCTGCCGTTGCGCAGGTCCGGCCCGCCGCCCAGGCAGGGATGCCGTTTCACCAGATGGGAAAAATCCATGGGTCCTCCGGTCTGCTCACTTGTAGCTGGTCAGCACGCGGTCGTAGATGTCCTCGATGAGCCGGAGCCCGCCGCGGAAGCCCAGGTAGCCGGTGGTGAGCACCAGCCGGTACGGGGTGGGCGCGCTGGCCGACAGGAAATCCAGGCCCCGCTCCTGGGCCAGCAGCTTGTCCCAGCCGCTGCCGATCAGCAGGCCCCGCCCCGGGTGCCGGAAGCCGCGGATGGCCTCCTGGGCGCGGCCGGCGTCCGGGTCGAAGACCAGCGGGATGGTCCGCTTGCCGGAGGCGGAAGCCAGCTCGGCGCGGATCGCCGCCTGGAATTCCTCCGGGGTGTTGTCCACCACGAACTGCTCGCGGGGGATGATGCCCACCTCGTGCAGCAGGAACTTGGCCATGCCCAGCACGTAGGAGGCGTCGTGAATCACGTGCACGTAGCTGGGCAGGCCGTAGCGGAACTCCAGCAGGAAGGTGGCGAGGTTGTCGATCTCCTCGTAGAAGGCCTGCTCCTCCCGGGCGATGAAGGCTTCGGCCCGGGTCCGGTCCAGGTCGGCGAACTCCACCACCCCTTTCAGGAACCGCACGGTCTCGTTGCTGCCGATGGGCAGGTGCGGGAACTGGAACCAGGGCTGGCCGTACTTCTCCTCCAGGTGCTGCACGATCTCCAGGCCGAACCAGGGGGACACCAGGATGTTGAACGCGGCCTGGGGGATTCGCCGCCACTCCGCCACCCCGCCGGACTCGGGCCCGAACAGGATGTTCGGCTGCAGCCCGATCCCTTCCAGCAGGCGCTTGAGCTCGCTCAGGTTGCCCTTCCAGAAGGGGTCCTGGTAGGGCAGCGAGGCGAACACGTTCACCATGCGGCTTTCGGTGCCGTGCCGGCCCGAATCGAAGCGGTCCACGTACTGGTCGACGATGGCCTGCACCACCTGGGAGTGGCTGACGTAGTTGTTGGACTTGAAACCGGTGGTCTCCACGTGGACGATGGGCAGGCCCTGCTCCTGGAAATCCTTCACCACCCGCCCCACGTCGTCGCCCACGATGCCCGCGGTGCATCCGGTGAGGACCACCTGGAGATCGGACTGGAGCACCTGGCAGGAGCCCTGGATGAGCCGGCGCAGCTTCTCCTCGCCGCCGAACACCACCTCGTTCTCGCCGGAATTGGTGCACGGCGCGGTGCTCCCGCCGGCGTAGCCCTTGGCGCGCTCGAAAAAGCCGGAGACCATCATGCCGCAGCCGGGGCCCGAGTGCAGGATCGGCACGGCGCGCCGGATCCCGGTCACCGTCTGCATGGCGCCGATGGCGCAGGTGTAGCGTTCCTGTTCAATGATTCCCGGCATGGGGCTTTCCTTCCAGGAAGAGGTAGGGGTCCTGGGCCAGCCACCAGTCGGTGTAGGGGTTCACCGCGTGCCGGGCCAGGTTGCGCACGAACTCGTCGTTCTCCAGGGTCTCCAGGATCCGTTCCCCGTAGTGGACCAGGCCCTGGTAGCCCATGCCGAAGTGCTCGTCGCCCACCAGCAGCGACGGGATGCCCAGCCGGGCGCCCCACAGGGTCATGCCGCCGTGCCGGGCCAGGAGGATGTCGGGGCGTTCCCGCCGCAGCACGTTCACCAGCTCGAACTCCTGCTTGTTGCATACGGTGTAGCGGGGGATGTCGCCGTGGTCGCGCACCACCGCCCCGAGGCTGTCGGAGGCCTCGGCGCCGTTGTCGTAGACCGGGTCGTGGTGGAACACCGCGGCGCCGGCCACGGTGAGGCCCAGCTCCCGGAGGATGGCCACCAGGGCGTGGCCGTGGGCGGCCCCGGCGGTGACGTAGGCGCGCTTGCCCTTCAACTGGGCCCGCAGTTCGGCGATGCGCGGCAGGCAGGCTTCCTGCTCCTCCCGGAGGAGGGTCTCCACCGGGCCCTCCCGGCCGGTGATCCGGCCCAGCTCGCGCCACCAGCGGTCCGTGGCCTGGGTGCCGTAGGGCGGCGGCAGCTTGATCTCCGGAACCCCGTGCACCTGCTCCAGGGCCGCGCCCAGGTAGGAGCCAAGGGTCTCGCAGATCTGGATGGTGGCCGCCGCTTCCGCCGACTGGGCGAGGCTGGCCACCGTGGCGTAGGGGGTGATGTAGTTGGGCCGGAGCCCGATGCGGCCCAGCAGGCCGGTGAAGATGTCGGCGCCCCAGAAATTGATGACGTTCACCAGGTCGGGCTGCTTCCGCGCGGCGGGCGGGATGAGCTTGCGGGCGATGCCGTGGTAGCCGGCGTCGAACCCCGAGGTCCAGATCCGCGAGCGGAAGCCTTCGCAGAAGATGGCCACCACCGGCACGCCCAGCTCCGCCTCGGCCTCCGCGGCCACCCCCTCCACATCGTCGCCGATGATCCCGGAGGCGCAGGTGGTGATGATGAAGATGGCCTTGGCGGCGGTCCGCCGGTGCACCTCGCGGATGGCCTCGGCCAGCTTGCGGGTGCCGCCGAACACGGTGTCCTCCTCGCCCAGGTTGGTGCTGAAGATCCGGCGCTGGGTGGGGTGTTCCAGCCCGCGGTGCACCCCGTTCACCCGGTAGGTGAAGGCGTACTCGTGCAGGCTCCCGCAGCAGCCCACCGGCCCGTGGCTGATCACCGCGGCGTCCTGGATCAGGACCACGGTGCAGGCGGCCTGGCTGGTGGAGCAGCCCAGGCACTGGCTGAAGGAGCGGTTGCGCTCGCAGAGGGAGCCGTTCCGGGAGCACCCCACCAGCCTGGAGGCGCTGCCTTCGAAGCCGGTGATGGAGCCGAGCCGGTGCTCGCGAACGTCCACCTGCGGGTTTTCCAGATTGATGATGCTCATGGGGTGCCCTCGACCGGGCCCCCGGGGCAGGCCCCGGGGGCGCGTTGCGCTGGAACTACTTGAAGGCGGGGACCACGGCCACGCCGTACTTCTTCTTGAGGAACTCCTTGACGTCCTTGGACTGGAGCACCGCCACCAGCTTCTTGATCTCGGGCCGGGACTCCTCGCCCTTGCGCACCACGATGTCGTTGGCGTACGGGGAATCGGCGCCTTCCCGGAAGATGGCGGTGTTGGGGTCGATCTTGGCTTCGAGGATGATATTGGTGTTGATCACCGCGCCGTCCAGATCAGGCAGCGAACGGGGCAGCTGGTAGGCGTCCACTTCGATGAACTTGAAGTGCTTGGGGTTCTCGGCGATGTCCACCGGGGTGGCGGAGAAGGTGGTGATCCCCGGCTTCAGCTTGATCAGGCCCTGGGACTGCAGCAGCACCAGCGCGCGGTACTCGTTGGAGGGGTTGTTGGGGATGCCGATGCTGGCGCCGGCCTTGAGCTGGCCCTTGGACTTGATCTTGGTGGAGTAGAAGCCGATGGGCTCCACGTGGATGGCGCCGGCCACCACGAAGTGGTAGCCCTTCTCCCGGGCCACCGCGTTGAGGTAGGGGACATGCTGGAAGTAGTTGGCGTCGATGGACTTGTCCGCCAGAGCCGGGTTGAGCTGGGATTCGTCGTCCAGCACGATCACCTGGAGGTCGACGCCCTGCTGCTTCAGCTTCGGCTTGATGAATTCCAGGATCTCGGAGTGGGGCACCAGGGCGGCGCCCACCTTGAGGGGGGCGGCGTGGGCCGGAGCGGCGAACAGGGCGGCGATGACGGCGACGGCGCCGGCGAGGAGGGCTTGCTTGGGGAAGGTCATGATGGTCCTTTCAGGGTCGAAGAGGGTGGACAGAAAAGGTCGCGGGGGAGGGTCAACAGCGCTCATTCATAGACATGCCTCCTCCTTCCGATGCGTTTGGCGACCTGGTTGCCGGTGAGCTGGATGGCCGACACCAGGAGAATGAGCAGGGCCACCGTGGCGAACATGATGTCGGTGCGGAAGCGCTGGTAGCCGTAGCGGATGGCCAGGCTGCCCAGGCCCCCGGCGCCGATGCAGCCGGCGATGGCGGTGAGCCCCAGGGTGGAGATCAGCACCAGGGTGGTGCCCCGGACCAGGGAAGGCATGGCCTCCGGGATGAGCACCTTGCAGATCATGGCCCAGGGCCCGGTGCCCATGGCCAGGGCCGCCTCGATCTTGCCCTGCTCCACCTCCTTGAAGGCGTTTTCGGTGACCCGGCCGATGAACGGGGCCATCTCCACCGAAAGCGGCACCAGGGCGGCGGTGGGGCCCAGGGTGGTGCCCACGATGAGTCGGGACAGGGGCAGCAGCAGAATGATCAGGATCAGCGACGGGAACGACCGGCCCATGTTCACCACCGCGCCCAGCGCCCGGTTGAGCCGGGGCGATTCCAGCGCGTGGCCCTTGGTGGTGATGGTGAGCACCGCGCCCAGGGGCAGGCCGATGGCCATGCCGATGGCGGCGGCCAGGAAGGTCATGTACAGCGTGTCTTCGAGACCAGTGAGCAGCATGGCGGTGAGCTGGTTCAAATTCCACCTCCGTCGGTGAACAGGCGCCCCTCGCGGAAGCCGCGGGAGATTTCCACCAGGCGTTTTCCGGCCTGGCTCCGGGGGTTCTGGAAGACCTGGTCCACGTTCCCCTGTTCGGCGATCCGGCCCACTTCCAACACCGCCACCCGGTCGCAAAGCACCCGCACCACGTCCAGTTCGTGGGTGACGAAGGCGATGGTCAGCCCGGTCTTGACGTTGATGTCCTTGAGCAGCTGGAGGATCGACCAGGTGGTTTCGGGATCCAGGGCCGAGGTGGCCTCGTCGCTGAGCAGGACGATGGGATCGTTGGCCAGGGCGCGGGCGATGGCCACCCGCTGCTTCTGGCCGCCGGAAAGCTGCCCCGGATAGGCCTTGAGCTTGTCCTCGATGCCCACCAGACTGGCCAGTTCCGCCACCCGCTCGCGGATCCGCCGGGGTTCCGCCTTGGCGATCTCCAGCGGGTAGGCGATGTTGTCGTGCACCGTGCGCGCGTCGAACAGGTTGAAGTGCTGGAAGATCATGCCGATCTTCCGGCGCAGGGTGCCCAGCCGGCCCCGGTCCAGCGCGGTGGTTTCCTGGCCGTCCATCACCACGGTGCCCGAATCCGGGCGTTCCAGGAGGTTGAGGCAGCGCAGCAGGGTGGATTTGCCGGAGCCGGAAAAGCCGACGATGCCGAAGATGTCCCCCTTCTGGACGGACAGGTCCACCCCGTCCAGGGCCAGAACCCGCGCCGCCGGGGTCACGAAGGTCTTGCGCAGGTTCCGCACTTCAATCATGGAGGCGCCTCTGCCGGGCCGCGAACACCCTGGCCGCGGCCTCGTCGGCGTCGCCCTGGAAGACCGCCACGGCGATGCCCGCCTCCTCCAGGGCCTCCCGGCCGCAGGGGCCGATGGCCGCCACCACCACCAGCGCGCAGTCGCGCACCGCGTCCAGCACCTGGTCGATGGGGTCGGCCCCGGGGCTCCGGCCGCAGAACGGGGTGGTGCTGCGCTCTTCCAGGAACTCCTGGTCCCGGTAGATGCGGAACCCGAAGGACTGCCCGAAGTGCCCGGTCTCACGGGTTCCGGGTTGCAAGGCGACGGCGACGGTTTGGCTCATGAAGGTGTTCCTGATGAAAACGTGCGTACAAAAGCCCCAAGGCCGGATCGATCAGTTCTGCGATCGGTCCGGCCTTGGGGGGAAACGGAGCAAGCTTGTCGCAGGACCTAGGTGGTGGCGCCCCGACAGCAACAGGCCATGACCTTGGTCAGCCCTGGGTGTGCAACGATCCTGGTCACGAGCAGTTCTCCGCAATGAGGGACGGCGGGCTTCATTACTAAACCTACCGGTAAAGAAAGAATTTGTTCTTCACCCCAAGTAGACACCTGGGTCAGGTATGCTGTCAATTCCTTTTTTCTTTTCTTACCAATTAAATAAGAATTAAGCGTTTTCCGGCCTTTCCGGCTAGAGCTTGAACCTGCTGGATCCCCCGGTCAGGTCCCGCAGGGCGGCCACCAGGGCGTCGATGTCGCCGCGGGTGGTGTAGAGCGCCAGGGAGGGCCGCACCGAGGCCTCCACGCCGAACCGGCGCAGGGCCGGCTGGGCGCAGTGGTGCCCGGCGCGCAGGGCGATGCCTTCCCGGTCCAGGGCGGTGCCCACATCCTCCGTGCGGAATCCGGCCAGGACGAAGGAGAGCACGCCGGCCTTCTCGGGCGCGGTGCCGATCAGCCGGAGCCCGGGCACCTGCACCAGGGCGGCGGTGGCGTAGTCCAGCAGCTCGTGCTCGTACCGGCAGATCCTGTCCATGCCGACCCCGGCGACGTAGTCCAGCGCCGCGCCCAGCCCCACGGCGTCGGCGATGCTGCCGGTGCCCGCCTCGAACCGGGCCGGCGGAGCCTGGAACAGGGTGCGTTCGAAGGTCACGTCGGCGATCATGTTGCCGCCGCCCTGCCAGGGCGGGGCGGCCGCCAGCAGCTCGGCCTTGCCGTAGAGCACGCCGATGCCGGAGGGGCCGAACACCTTGTGCCCCGAGAATGCGTAGAAATCCGCGTCCAGGGCCTGCACGTCCACCGGCATGTGGGACACCGCCTGGGCCCCGTCCACCAGCACCCGCGCGCCGTGGCGGTGGGCCATGGCGACCATCTCCCGCACCGGGTTGACGGTGCCCAGGGCGTTGGACACGTGCGCCAGGGAAACCAGGCGGGTGCGCGGGTTGAGCAGCTTCTCGTACTCGTCCAGCAGCACCTGGCCCCGGTCGTCCAGCGGGGCCACGCGCAGCTTCGCCCCCTTCTCGGCGGCCAGCTGCTGCCACGGGACAATGTTGGCGTGGTGTTCCAGCCAGGTGATGACGATCTCGTCGTCCTTGCCCACATGGCGGCGCCCCCAGCTCTGGGCGGCCAGGTTGATCGCCTCCGTGGCACCGCGGACGAAGACGATCTCCTGGGCCGAACCCGCGTTCAGGAAGCGCCGCACCTTCTCCCGGGCGCCCTCGTAGGCATCCGTCGCCCGCGCCGCCAGGGCGTGGGCGGCACGATGGATGTTCGAGTAGTCGTGCCGGTAGAAGTCCGAGAGCCGGTCGATCACGGCGTTAGGCTTCTGGGTGGTGGCCGCGTTGTCCAGCCACACCAGGGGCCTGCCGTGAACCCGCTGCTCCAGGATGGGAAAGTCGCGCCGCACCGAGAGCACGTCGAAGGGGCCGGGCTGGGCATCCAGCCGGGGCGGCGGCCCGGTGAGGTCCAGGAACTCGGGGGAGCCGGCGGCCCAAGCGGCCGGAGCGGCCGGCGCGGCCGGGGCCTGGTCCAGGAAGTAGTAGCCCGGGCCGGAAGGCGCGGGCGGCGGCGCGCTGTCGGGCACGCCGCGGAACAGTTCGTTGGCGATCCGGGCCACGAGTCCAACGTCGAAGGGCCCGGTGTCCGCCACGGGGATGAGATCAGGATGGGTCATGGCGGTCACGCGTATTCATGGTAGGAATCCACATCGACGTTCTCCAGGACGCCCAGGGCGTCCTCGGTGAGCACCGCGGCGGAGCAGTACAGCGACACCAGGTAGGAGGCGATGGTAGTGGCGTCGATGCCCATGAACCGCACCGAAAGCCCCGGCGCCTGTTCCCCGGGCAGGCCGGCCTGGAACAGGCCAACCACCCCCTGCTTGGCCTCGCCGGTGCGGATGAGCAGGATGCTGGACTTGGCGTGGCCCTTGTTGCCGGTGATGGGCACCTTGTCGCTGGGCACCAGGGGCACCCCGCGCCAGGTGAGGAAGGGGTTGCCGAACAGGGTCACGGTCGGCGGGGGCACCCCGCGCCGGGTGCACTCGCGGCCGAAGGCGGCGATGGCGCGCGGGTGGGCCAGGAAGAAGGCCGGCTCCTTCCATACCCGGGACAGCAGCTCGTCCAGGTCGTCGGGAGCGGGCGGCCCCTTGCGGGTGGGGAAGCGGAACCCGGCGTCGGCGTTCTTGAGCAGGCCGTAGTCCTGGTTGTTGATGAGTTCGTACTCCTGCTTCTCCTTCAGGTTCTCCACCACCAGGCGGAGCTGCTCCTTGATCTGGTCGTGGGGATGGCTGTAGAGGTCGCTGATGCGGGTGTGCACCCCCACCACCGACTTGATGGAGCTGAGCACGTACTCCCGCGGCTTCTCCAGGTAGTCCACGAAGGAGGTGGGCAGCTCCTGGTCGGTCTTGGCGGTGCAGACCACCGCCACGGCGGTGCCGTCGTCCCGGGTGCGGTTCACCCGGTAGACCCCGGCCTCCACCGGAACCCAGGACAGGAAGCGGGGCAGCCAGCGGGGAGTGATGATGGACGTCTGGGGGGGCGTTTTCTGGATGTCGGCAAGCTGTCGTGCGCCGGCGTCGCCCAGGACGCGCCGAGTGGTTTCAGGGGACATGTCTCCTCCTTCAGGTTGGTGGGTTGAACTTGTCACAGAATCCGTGCTCAGTAGCGCGGCAGGGATGGATCGATGCGTTCCGCCCAGGCGTCGACTCCGCCCGCCAGGACGTTGATCCGGTTGAAGCCGGCCTTGCGCAGAAGCTGGTAGGCCTCGGTGCTCTGCCCGGTCTTATGGCAGTGGAGGGTGTAGCTGTCGGAGGAATCCAGCTCGTGCAGGCGGGCGGGAAGCTCGCTCAGCGGGAAGCGGATGGCGCCGGGAATCCGGACGATCTCGGCCTCGAAGGGTTCCCGGACGTCCAGCAGGGGCAGGCTCTCCCCGGCCTGCCGGCGCCGGTTGAAATCCTCCACCGAGATGGTGGCGACGTTGCTGCCGTCGGTCTCCGGCTCCGCCCCGCGGATCCGGCAGAACGCCTCGTAGTCCACCGGGGCGGTGACCGTGGGCGCCTCGCCGCAGACCGCGCAGGCCGGGTCCTTGCGCACGGCCAGTTCGGTGAACTTGAAGGCCAGGGCGTCGAACAGCACCAGCCGCCCGGAAAGGGAATCGCCCACCCCCAGGATCAGCTTGAGCACCTCCAGGGCCTGCAGCGAGCCGATGATCCCCGGCAGCACCCCCAGCACGCCGCCCTCGGCGCAGGAGGGCACCAGGTCGGCCGGCGGCGGTTCGGGGAACAGGCAGCGGTAGCATGGGCCCCCGGCGCCGAACACGCTCACCTGGCCTTCGAACCGGAAGATGCTGGCGTACACGTTGGGCTTGCCGGACAGCACGCAGGCGTCGTTGACCAGGTAGCGGGTGGGGAAGTTGTCGGTGCCGTCGGCGATGATGTCGTAGTCCTGGAACAGGTCCATGGCGTTCCAGCTGGCCAGCTGCACCGCGTGGGTGACGATCTCGATCTCGGGGTTGAGCTGGGTGAGCCGTTCCTTGGCCGCGGCCAGCTTGGGCCGGCCCACATCGGCCGTGGAATACAGGATCTGCCGCTGGAGGTTGGTGAGGTCCACCGTGTCGTACTCCACCACCCCGAGGGTGCCCACCCCCGCGGCGGCCAGGTACAGGGTCAGCGGCGAACCCAGCCCGCCCGCGCCGATGCACAGCACCCGGGCCGCCTTGAGCCGCTTCTGCCCTTCCAGGGTGATCTCCGGCATGATCAGGTGCCGGCTGTAGCGCAGGACCTCCTGCCGGGACAGCTCCCCCGCCCCGCCGGCGATGGCCGGGACGATGGTCAGCACGTCGCCGTCCTTGAGCGGCACGGCCTCCAGGTCCGGAGCCAGGTGGCGCACGTTCTGGTCGCCCAGGTAGAGGTTGACGAAGGTGCGCAGCTTGCCCGTGTCGTCCAGCAGCTGCCGGCCCAGCTCCGGGCTCGCCGCCACCAGCGCGGCCACCGCCTGGGCGGCCGTCCCGGCCTCCACGGATACGCTCTTGGCGCCGCCCACGTACCGGCGCAACGGCGTGGGGATCAGGATCGAAACAGCCATGGATGGGTCTCCCGGTTGGTCATGGGTTCGCGCCGGCGCGCGGCACCGGCACGAAGGCCCCGCCCTGGGCGTCCAGGGTGAAGGCGTTGAGGTCGCCGGCCCGGCCCCGCTGGACCGAGCAGATCAGGTACAGGTAGCCGAACCAGGCGTGGACCCGGTCGTATTCGGACGGCTGGGCGGGGTGGTCGGGATGGCTGTGGTAGTAGCCCAGCACCTCCTGGCCGGTGGCCACGGCGTGCCGCTCCGCCTGGAGCTGGAACTCGGGCGGGACCAGGTAGCGGCGCCGGCGGTCGTCGCCGTGCACGTTGGGGGCGGCGCTGATGCCGGTCACCGTCCAGGCCGAGGCGTCGCCGTCGCCCTGGCCGAACAGCGCGCCGCAGGCCTCGTCGGGGTACTGCTCCTGGCAGTGGCGGCGCAGCTGGCGCTCCACCTCGGCCGGAAGCTCGCGCATGCGCGGCCCGGTCATGGCCGCTCTCCCAGGGACTTCATGACGTTGTCCGGAAGGATCGTCACGATCAGCCCGGCCTCGAGGCCCTCCGCCACCTTCAGGGCCGCGGCCACCGCCGCGCCGCCGCTGATGCCCGCCGGCAGGCCCTCCTCCCGGGCCAGGCGCACGGCCATGGCCTGGGCCTCCTCGGTGGACACGTCCACCTGCCGGTGCACCAGACTCGGATCGAAGATGGGCGGGACCTCGGTGGAGGCGTAGTGCTTGGTTCCCTCGATGCCGTGGTAGGCGGCGTCGGGCTGCACGGTGATGCGCTGGATGGTGGGGTTGAGTTCCTTGAGCCGCCGGCTCACCCCGGTGAAGGTCCCGCTGGTGCCCATGATGGCCAGGAAATGGGTGATCCGGCCCCCGGTCTGCGCCCAGATCTCCGGCCCGGTGGTCTCGTAGTGGGCCTGCCAGTTCAGCGGGTTGCTGTACTGGTCCAGGTAGAGGTAGCGGTCGGGGTGCTGTTCCGCCATGCGCCGGGCCGTGTCCCGGGCGCCGTCGGCCCCCTCCTGGGCGTCGGTGAGCACC
>JARLGP010000278.1 GCA_031292735.1 Holophaga sp. | reverse complement strand
GCCTGCTCTGGTTCGGCTGGTACGGCTTCAACGCCGGCAGCGAGTTCCAGGTGGATTCCGTGACCACCTCGGCCTTCCTCAACACCGACGTGGCCGCCTCCTTCGCCGCCGTCACCTGGCTGGTGGTGGAGTGGCTGAACGAGAAGCAGCCCAAGTTCCTCGGCCTGCTCACCGGCGCCGTGGCCGGCCTGGCCACCATCACCCCCGCGGCGGGCTATGTCTCGCCCATGACCGCGGCCCTCATCGGCATCATGGCCGGCGTGGTCTGCTACTACGCCGTGGCCCTCAAGAACAGCCTCGGCTGGGACGACGCCCTGGACGTGTGGGGCGTGCACGGGGTGGGCGGCTTCATCGGCATCATCTTCCTCGGCCTGTTCGCCGACAAGATGTGGAACCCCAACATCGTCACCAACGGCCTGCTCACCGGCGGCGGCTTCAGCTTCTTCGGCAAGCAACTGGGCGCGGTGGCGATCTCCTCGGTCTGGGCCTTCGGCTTCACCTACGGCATGCTCTGGCTCATCGACCGGATCACCCCGGTGAAGGTCGGGGAGGGCATCGAGGAGTGCGGCCTGGACCAGGGCCTGCACGGGGAAAGCGCCTACACCACCAGCCTGTAGCGGGCTGCGGGGAGTCTTTCCGGGAAGGGGTTCCAGCCTTGGCGGCTGGAACTCCTTCCCGGTTTTTAACCAGTCGGCCGAGGGATTCATAACCCTGCCGGCCATTCCAGTTGTGATAAATTACTTGGCCGTCGTACCCCGGCGGGAGGCAGGCCATTGGCGAATACGGCAACCCGCAGCGCAAACCGGTCCCTGAGCTCCAGTCAGCGGATCACGCTCTTTCGCACCATCTACGCCTCGCGCCGGATCGATGACCGGGAGATCACCGGCAAGCGCCAGAACAAGGTGTTCTTCCAGATCAACGGCGCCGGCCACGAGGCCATCCAGGCCGCCGCGGCGCTGGCCCTCCGGCCCGGGCGCGACTGGTTCTTCCTGTACTACCGCGACCGCGCCCTGGCCTACGGGCTGGGGGTCAGCGCCCGGGACATGTTCCTGGCCTCGGTGGGCTCCAGGCTCGACCCGGCCACCGGCGGCCGGCAGATGCCCAGCCACTGGTCGGACTCCCGGCTCAACATCTTCACCACCTCCAGCCCCACGGCCTCCCAGTGCCTGCAGGCGGTGGGCGCGGCCGAAGCCATCCTCAAGGCCGAGCAGGGCGGCCTGCAGGAGCAGCTGGGCATCGCCTCGGACGAGGTGGTGCTGGTGACCATCGGCGACGGTTCGGCGGCCCAGGGCGAGTTCTGGGAAAGCATCAACAGCGCCGTGAACCTGAAGGTGCCGCTGGTCTACCTGATCCAGGACAACGGCTACGCCATCTCGGTGCCCACCGAGGTGCAGTATCCCGGCGCCGACGTGGCGGCCCTGCTCAAGGGCTGGGAGGCCCACGGCCTGCTGGTCCTGGACCAGGTGGACGGGCTCGATCCCATCGCCAGCTTCGAGGCCATGGCCCAGGCCGTGGCCCACGCCCGGGACCGCAAGGGCCCGGCCCTGGTCCGGGCCAAGGTGACCCGGCCCTATTCGCACTCCCTCTCGGACGACGAGAAGCTCTACAAGACCGCCGTCCAGCGCGCCGAGGAGGCCCGCACCGACCCGCTGGCCACCTACCCCGCCCGGCTCCTGGAGCTGGGCGATCTCACCCCGGCCGGGCTGGCGGCGCTCCAGGCGGACATCCAGCAGGAGGTGGACCAGGCCTGGGCGGAGGCCGAGTCCGCCCCGCCCCCGGTCAGCGGCAGCTTCTACCGGCACCTGTACAGCGAGGCGGCGGACCCGGCCGGCGCGGCCTTCGACACCGAGGCCCAGGCGGGCGACCAAGCCATCGGCGGCAAGACCATGATCGACCTGATCAACACCACCCTGGGCCAGGAGATGGCCCGGAACCCAGCCATCCTGCTGTTCGGCCAGGACGTGGCGGACGCCTCCCGGGCCGAGATCCTGGACCAAGTGAAGGGCAAGGGCGGGGTGTTCAAGGCCACCCACGGCCTGCAGCGCCGGTTCGGTTCGCACCGGGTCTACAACGCCCCGCTGGCGGAGGCCACCATCGTGGGCCGGGCCATCGGCTTGGCGGCCCGGGGCTTCAAGCCCATCGTGGAGATCCAGTTCTTCGACTACATCTGGCCCGCCATGCAGCAGATCCGCGACGAGCTGGCCTGCATCCGCTGGCGCAGCGACAACCACTTCAAGGCGCCGGTGGTGGTGCGGGTGCCCATCGGCGGCTACCTCATGGGCGGCGCCATGTGCCACAGCCAGTGCGGCGAGAGCACCTTCACCCACATCCCCGGGCTGCGCGTGGTATGCCCTTCCACGGCGCTGGACGCCGCGGGGCTCCTGCGCACCGCCATCCGCTGCGACGACCCGGTGCTGTTCCTGGAGCCCAAGCACCTCTATCGCCAGACCCACAACAAGGGCAACGACCCCGGCCCCGACTTCATGATCCCGTTCGGCAAGGCCCGCACCGTGCGGGAAGGCCGGCAGCTGTCGGTGATCACGTACGGCAGCACCGTCTACCGGGCCGCCCAGGCCGCGCGCCAGGCTGAAGCCGAGGGGCTCAGCGTGGAGATCCTCGATCTGCGCAGCCTGAGCCCGTACGACTGGGAGGCCGTGGCCGCCACCGTGCGCAAGACCCACCGGGTGCTGGTGGCCCACGAGGACAGCCTGAGCTGGGGCTACGGCGCGGAGCTCGCCGCCCGCATCGCCGACGAGCTGTTCTTCGAGCTGGACGCCCCGGTGCGCCGGCTGGCCGCCAAGGACACCTGGGTGGCCTACCACCCGGACCTGGAGGACGAGATCCTGCCGCAGACGGCGGATTTCCTGGAGGCCTACCGGGCCCTGGCCAGGATCTAACCCTTCCGTCCCTGGTCCAGCAGGGCGCGCAGCCGGTCGGTCTTGGACCGGGGCAGGTGCAGGCCCTGGATGATGTTCACCGGCGACACTCCGGCGACCTGGGCGCTCCGGCGCAGGCCCTGCAGGCAGTAGCGGCCGATGGCCTCCCGGTAGCGTTCCAGGGCCTTCAGGGTGGTGAGCCGCAGCACCATGGGGAAGGCTTCCCAGGAGCCCTCCCAGGGCACTTCGGAGGCATCCTCGACGATCGCCCCCACCAGGTGGCTCACCCAGTCCTCCAGGTCGGGCACCACCGGGCTGGCGATGGTGAGCAGCGTGTCGAACCCGTCGAACAGGTTGGCGATCTCCTGGATGGCCGCGTCGATCCGTCCTTCGCACTGGCCGAGCAGGATGTTCCAGGCGATGGGCGCCAGCCGGAACAGCGCGTCGCCGATGCGCAGGTGGATGGACATGCCCGCCTGCAGCAGGCAGCGCACCGGATAGTCCCCGGCGTCCTGGATCAGGGTGCGGGCCCCGCCGCCGGGGCGGACGTTCCGGCTGAACAGCAGGCCCGGGTTGAGCCCCAGCACGTCCAGGAAGTAGAAGCGGTTGGCCAGGAGCAGGATGCGCGGGCCGTCGCTGGCGAACATCGGGTGGCTCTGCTGCACGTTGCGGAACACCTGGTCGAAGGTCTCCTCCGGCTCGAACAGGGCCTGGCCGAGCAGGAACAGGACGTTCCGGATCTTCAGGCCGGGGTCGCCGAACACGATCTCGCGCTTGCGGTCCTGCACGCAGGCCTGCCATTGCCGGGCGATGTCGGATTTCAGGCCGACCAGGAAACGGCTCACCTCCTGGTCCTGCAGGTGCGCCGTCAGGTCGGCCACCTCGATGGCGGTGGGGGTCCGGGGCTTTTCCGTGGCGTCCTCGCCCTGCTTGAACCGCACAAGGGCTTCGGCGCTGGAGACCCGGCGCGGAAGCGCCAGCTCGATCCGGCCGAGGCCGAACGGGTAGTTCTGCACCCCTTCCAGCGCGTAGGCCCCGAACAGGCTGCCGCCGGCCGTCATGTCCCGCTGCAGGATCCGCTGGAGCCGCCGGGTCCAGGCCGGATCGCCGGGAATGGCGAACAGGTCGAGGTAGGTGGAGGCCAGCCCCAGGCCCCGTTCGGCGATCCCGTCCAGCAGGTCCAGGCGCCGTTCCCAGGGCAGCCCCGCGCAGGGGTCGGCTCCGCCGGACTCGCGCAGATGCTCCAGGGTGCCGAACGGGTCCCGCTTGAAACAGGCCTCCAGGATGGCGGCGTAGGCCTCCGGCTGCTGCTTCAGCCCGGCCGGGACCTGGCCGAGCAGGTGGCCGCGGGCGTGCTGGGAGCGCCGGGCGCGGGCCTGCTCGAAGCGGCGCTGCACCTGGAAGGCATCCCGGGCCTGGCCGGAATCCAGGCCCTGGTAGTGGCTTTCCAGCGAACGGTACTCCTCGTAGTCCAGCACCGGCTGCTGCCGGAGCGCCGCCAGGACCACCAGGATCCGGTGCTCGTCGCTGGCGAGCTGGGCCGCGTCCAGGAACTCCAGGGTCTTGTCCGCCGCTTCCAGGGCGCAGGACAGCCCAGCAAGGAGCCGCTCATCGGGGGACACGTCCAGGGAAGCAAGATGGTTCATCACCGCCTTCGCCGCGCCCTCCCGGGCGCCGCGCAGGGCCAGGGCCAACCGCGCCTCCGGACCGGCTGAACGCACGGCCTTGAGGAAATCCTTGGGTTTCGGTGTTCCACGCCGGGGGTCGGCCAGGGACAGGTCCCGCGCCCGGTTCAGCAGCTCGCCGTAGGCGGCCGCCAGGGCCGGGTCGTCCGCCAGACGCGCGGCCATGGCCGTCCGGGCCTGGTCGGCACGGTCCAGGGCCGCGGCCAGCGCGTCCTGGAGGCAACTGGGCATGGCGACATCCACTGCGAACCTCCACGCGGCCCCTGGGTCGGATTTGGGTGAGAATTGTTAATAATAGTTCAGATCACGGATAATTGCACCTAGCGGCTCAGCCGCTTCCAGGCGATGTTCATGAACTCCACCGGGCCCGGCAGCAGCCCCACGTCGGCCACGACGTTCTGGCCTTCCTGGGCCAGGATGTAGTGCAGGGCCTCGTTCACCGGCGCCGGCACGGCCTGGCCCGGGGCGCGGTTCAGGTAGGCGTAGAACAGGCGGGGCATGGGGTACTTGCTGCTGGTCACCAGGTCCTGGGTGGGGTAGTAGGCTTCGCTGGCGGCGTAGGGCGCGACCGGCAGGGTCTTGTTGGTGGCGAACCAGGCCGCCATGGGTCCGAAGCCGATGCCGGCGACGTCGGTGCTCACCGCCTCGGCCAGGGCCGAGGAATCCTCCCGGTCGAGGATGCCGGCCCGGTACGGGCCGCCCAGCAGGCACACGGTGCCGAACGCGGCGCGGGTGGCGGTGCCCTCGGCGCGGGCGTAGGCATTGATGGTGCGCTTGGCCAGGTCGCCCTGGACGCCCAGGTCGCCCCAGACCACCGCCGGCGCGGAAGCCCCGCCCAGGCGGTTGCGGGAGTAGATCGCGTCCAGCTGTTCCATGCTGATGGTGGTGATGGGGTTGGCCTTGTTGACGAAGATGATGGTGGCGTCCATGCACACCGGGATGCGCATGGGCAGGTAGCCGAACTTGTCCTGGAAGGCCTTCATCTCGCCGGCGTTCATCTCCCGGGCCAGGATCACCAGGGGCGCCGCGCCCACCTGCAGGGAGGCCACCGCCTCGCCGCTCAGCTTGGCCCGGAAGACCAGGTTGGCGCTCGGATGGTATTTGCGGAAACCCCGGTTCCATTCGTCGCCCAGGTCGGACAGGGCGTCCGTACATGGGATGTCCAGGGGACCCTTGAGCAGGGCGGCCGGCTGGTAATGGGGCAGGGTGGCCGAAACCCTCGCCCGCACCTGGACCGACTGGGCCGCCAGGCGGGTCAGCATCGGCGCAGAGACAGCAAGAAGCAAGACCAACGGGATACGATCGAAACGGTTGCTCATGGGGGCCTCAGGGCGGAAACAGCTTCGGGTGGTCGGACCAGGCAGCGTCATAATGTCTAGATAACCAATAGCCCTGTTCATCGGGAGATTCCATGAAATTTACCCAGCTCCAGGGAATTCTCTGGCTGACCCTCTGCTGCCGCCCGGGACTCGCCCTGGACAGCCCCACACTGCCGGCCGCCCATGCCAAGGCCAGCATCTCCTGCTTCGACTGCCACCACACCCAGAAGCCGGTCAGCGCCGCCGGCGCCGCGGGCTGCATGGACTGCCACGGGGACGCTCCCGCGGTGGCCGAGCTCACCCGGTCGCTTCCGGTGAATCCGCACAAGACGCCCGCCGCGCCGCACCCGGCGCTGGGCGCCTGCCCGGATTGCCACCGGCAGCACCAGGCGCCGGTGGTGACCTGCCTCCAGTGCCACCCCACGTTCAAGTTCACGGCGAAGTGAGCGCGGCGGCACCCTGCCGGCCCGTTGGCCCGATTCAACCGTTCTTTGGCCATGGAGCCCGTGGGACCCGGATGTGATGCGGAGCACACTCAGGGTCGGGATTCATCCCCACAGGAGCCCCCATGGCAACCGTTCGACCCGCCCTCCAGGATTCCGCCCTCCTGGTCATCGACGTCCAGGATTCATTCAAGGCCTCCGGGCGCTGGGAACGGCGCAGCAACCCGCAACTGGAAGCCAACGTGGACCGCCTGGTCCAGGCCTACCGCGCCGCCGGGCTGCCGGTGTTCTTCGTCCTCCACTCGGACCGGGACGCGGCGTTCCAGACCACCAGTCCGCACTACAAGCTGATGGACTTCCTGCGGCCCCGCCCGGAGGAGCCGGTGCTGCACAAGATCACCCGCAACTGCTTCACCAGCACCCCGCTGCAGCGGCTGCTCACCCAGCGGGGAGTCCGCCACCTGGCCATCACCGGCATCCAGATGGAGCAGTGCTGCGAGACCACCACCCGGCTGGCCGCCGATCTGGGCTACCAGGTGGATTTCGTGCTGGACGCCACCCTCACCTTCCCCATCCCGCACATGGTGGACGGGCAGCAGGTGGGCGAGCTGGGCGTGGCCGAGATCGCCGAGCGCACCTGCTTCGTGCTGCGCGACCGGTTCGCCCGCATCGTGGACACGGCCCAGCTGCTCGGCGAGCTCCGGGACCAGGTAAAATAAGCTTTTCCATAACCCGTTGCAGCTTTTTTCCGCCATTGGGGCCAGAATGACCGGATCATCAGGAGCCAGGTCATGACCACTCCCCTGCAATGGCGTTCCAATGTGCTGGACAGCTATCCCGATGTCCTCACCCCCGAGGTGCTGAGGGCCCTGGCCGCCCTGGCCCCCTTCAACCGCGAACGGGCCGGCCTGATGGCCGCGCGGCTGGAGCGGCGCAAGGCCCGGTCGGCCGCCGGCGAGCGGGTCGGCTTCCTGGATCCGCAGGCGGTGATTCCGCGCACCGGCATTACCGTGGCCGACGCCCGCGCCGGCCGCTTTGACGGCGCCGTGATCCCCCCGGACCTGGCGCGCCAGTGGATCCAGGGCACCGGCCCGGCGACCCGGCCCCGCGCCGACCTGCGCTCGGGCCTGCGCAACGTGGCCTACGCGCTGCTCTCCGGGGCGGACGGCTGGATGTTCGACGGCGAGGACGCCCTGGGCCAGGTGGACACCATGTCCCTGGACAACCAGCGCAACCTGAAGCTGGCCCTGGCCCGGGATCCCCGCTTCCTGGACGTGGCCGGGGAGGTGGCGGAGGAGATGAACCGCTGGGCCCACGGCTTCCTGGGCCGGCCGATCATCGCCGACTGGCGCGCGCAGCTGGACTTCACCACGGTGATGTACCGGGCCCGGGGCCTGCACCTGGACGACCGGCACATCCGGGAGCAGGGGGGCGGCGGGTTCTCCGCCTCCATCACCGACCTGGTGCTGTACGTGGTGAACAACCAGGCCCGGCTCCGGGCCGCGGGCCGCAGCGTGGTGCTCTACCTGCCCAAGATCCAGACCGCCGAGGAGGCCGCCCTCTGGAACGACATGATCCTCGCCCTGGAAACCCACCTGGACCTGCCGGCGGGCACGGTGAAGGTCTACGTGCTGGTGGAGCAGATCGAGCAGTGCTTCCAGCTCATGGAGATCCGGGCCGCCCTGGCGCCGCACCTGGTGGGCTTCAACACCGGCCGCTGGGACTACATCAACAGCGTCGCCGACGCCATGGCCTGGGATCCGGCCTTCGTGAATCCCAACATCGAAGCCATCACCATGACCTACAGCTACATGCATGCCTACGAAGACCGGGTGCGGCGGGCCGTGAACATCCCCGACCGCCAGGGCCGCCACGCCCTGTGGCAGGGCGGCATGGAGCCCAATATCCCGGTGGGCTCCGCGGCGGGCGTGGCCGCCAGCATGGCCTCGGCCGTGGCCAGCGCGGAGCGCGAACAGCGCGAGGGCGCCTCCGGAAAATGGGTGGCCCACTGGAAGATGGTGCACATCGTGCGCCCGGTGTGGGAGCGCGTGGGCCAGCCCAACCAGCTGGGGCGGGCCTTCCCGCCCCTGGAGCACGGGCCCGCGGACGCCGAGGCCCTCACCCGGCTGGAGCCCGCCCCGCGCACCATCCGCGGCGCCCGCAACCTGCTATCGGTGGCCCTGCAGTACGGCAACGCCTTCCTCCAGGGCTTCCAGGCCGCCGCCCTCAAGCCCGCCGACTTCTTCGGCGACGACGACGTGCTCTACCTGATGGAGGACATGGCCACCGGGGAAATCCGCCTGTCGATCCTATGGGAGTGGCTGCACAAGGGCGCCGCGTTCAGCGAGGACGACCCCGGGGTCGGGGTGCAGCGCGGGGATCACTTCACCCCGCTGCTGTTCGAGCGGCTGCTGGAGGAGGAATACGGCAAGCTGCTGGCGGCCCGCAGCAAGGACGTCCATGACGATTCCAAGGGCACCACCCTGCCCATCGCCCGGGCCATCGCCCTGGCCTACGTGCGCAGCGACCTAAAGGCGCCGTGGTTCATCGACCTGCTGAACCTCACCCTGGGCCTGGACGACCTGCACCTGGCCGAGCAGCGGATCGCCGGTTTCATGGAGGAGTTCGCCCGGAACGGCGTCCGGGTCACCGAGAACCTGGATTTCCAGGCCTAGTGGCTGTGCCCGTGGGCTTCCTGGCTCGGCGGGGCCGGGCTGTAATCGACCTTGCGGCCGAACACCAGCCAGAGCCCATAGACGGCCAGGAAGGCCAGGCCGAGGTTGCGCATGGGCACCAGGGCGCGGAACAGCTGGGGATGGCTGTGGCTGATGATGGCCACCACGGCCAGGAGGGCGCCGTAGAACACCAGGAAGCGGCCCCAGTAGGAAGCCGGAACCTCGGCCGGCCGCACTTCCGGGGGCACCACCTTGGCCGGCGCGTTGCGCTCCACCAGGAGGTTGACCCCCTGGAAGATCAGCACAGAGGCCAGGACATAGACAAAGACATAGACCAGCATGGACGAACTCCTTGATGCTCCATAAGTAGCACGGATCGGGCCCGGAAGGCTATGGCCGGATCGACCGGGTCTGTCTACGAGGTGACGGTGAAGTTCTCCGGATCGGTGCTGGCGGTGAGGGTGGTGGAGTTCAGGCCCGGGACGGTCAGGACCACCGGCCCGGTGACCGCGCTCGGCCCCACCGTCACGACGACCTTGTTGGCATTGACCACGGTGAAGACCGGGCAGCTTTCGGCGCCGATGGTGACCGAGATGGTGTCGTTCAGACCGTAACCCGTGACGGTGAAAGTGCTTCCAACCGCTCCGGAAGTCGTGCTCAAGCCGTAGGTGTAGGAGGAGGTGCCGGTGATGGTCACGGCGCAGATCTGCGGGGTCACCACGAAGGAGGTGTAGGAGGTTCCCTGCCCGGCGGGGTTCTCCACCACCAGGGGCCCGGTGGCGGCGGTGGGGGGGACGGTGACCGTAAGGGAATTGCTGTTGTTCACGTGGAACGCCGTGGTGGGCTGCCCGCCGAAGCTCACCGAATAGATGTCCGAGAAATCCTTGCCGGTGATGGTCACGGTGGAACCCACCGCGCCCTGGGCGGGGCTGAAGGCGGCTACGTCGGGCACCGTGTAATGGGTCTTGCCGGCGCATCCCAGCGCCGCCGCCAGGCACAGCCCGGACACGACGGCCACCGGCAATATCCCCGTATTTCGCATATGCATCGAGCTTCTCCCCAGTGATTGTATGCGAGCCCGGGCTTTCGCCGCCCGGGAATTGTGCAGGGATCAACCTTTGAAACCCCGCAGCAGGTCCAGGAACAGTTCGCCGTAGGTCTCCAGCTTCTTGGGCCCCACCCCGCTGATGCCCAGGAGGTGCTGGGCGCTGGTGGGCCGGAACCGGGCCATGTGCTGCAGGGTGGCGTCGCTGAACACCAGGTAGGCCGGCAGGTTTCGCTCGTCGGCCAGGCGTTTGCGCAGGGCCTTGAGTTCCAGGTAGAGGGCCTCCTCGTCGTCCCGGGGAATGGGGACGGGCGCCACCGCCGCCGGCGCATGGGCGCCCGGCTTCAGCCTCCGGTGCGCGCCCTTGGGCGCTTCGGCCAGCACGTCCCGGCCGCCGCAGATGTCGCAGGAATCGCCGCAGGGCTCGATCCGCTCCTCGAAGTGGCCCACCAGCGCCCGGTGCCGGCAGCTGGTGACCTCGGCGAAATCGAACATGGCGCGGATCTGCCGGCGCTGCAGCTGGGCCGCCTCCGGCTCCAGCCCGTCCAGGAACCGCTCCAGGCTCATCACGTCGGCCCAGGAATAGAACAGCACGCAGTCGGCGTCGGCGCCGTCGCGCCCGGCCCGGCCGATCTCCTGGTAGTAGCCTTCGATGCTCTTGGGCATGTCCCGGTGGATGACGTAGCGGATGTTGCTCTTGTCGATGCCCATGCCGAAGGCGATGGTGGCGGTGATCACGTCGGCGTCGTCCCGGCGGAAGGCCTCCTGGGCCGCCTCCCGCTGCTGGGGGTCCAGCCCGGCGTGGTAGGCCCGGGCCCGGATCCCCTGGGAGACCAGGTAGTCGGCGGTGGACTCCGCCGATTTCCGCGACAGGCAGTAGACGATGCCGCTCTGGCCCGGCCGGGCCTGCACCAGGCGCAGGATCGCCTCGCGCACCGACGGGCCGTCGCCGCCCTTCTTCACCGCGTGCAGCTTGAGGTTGGGCCGGTAGAACGAGCCCAGGAACTCGAACGGCGACTCCATGCCCAGCTGGCCCAGGATGTCCCGGCGCACCTCCCGGGTGGCGGTGGCGGTGAGCGCCAGCACCGGCAGCCCGCCGAACCGCGCCTTGAGCCCGGCCAGGTTGCGGTAGGCGGGGCGGAAATCGTGGCCCCACTGGCTGATGCAGTGCGCCTCGTCCACCGCGATCAAGCGCAGGTCGAGCCGGTCCAGCAGCGGGCCCACGCTCTGCTCGATGCCCTCGGGGGCGGCGTAGACCAGTTCGATCTCCCCCCGGTGCAGCTGGCGGATCCGCTCCGTGCGCTCGGCAGGGTCCAGCGACGAGTTCAGGAAGGTGGCGCGCAGGCCGGCCTCCTGCAGGCCGTCCACCTGGTCCTTCATGAGGGCGATCAGCGGCGAGATGACCAGGGTGGTGCCGCCCAGCAGCCGGGCAGGCAGCTGGTAGGTGAGCGACTTGCCGGCCCCGGTGGGCATCACCGCCAGGCAGTCCCGGCCGGCCAGCACCGCCTGGATCACCGCCTCCTGCCCCGGGCGGAAGGTGTCGAAGCCGAACACCGCCTTCAGCCGGGCCTTGAGATCGGGCGCCGCCTTCAGCGCCTCGGCGATGTCGCGCAGGGCCAGGATGGAAGGCGGATCGAAGGCCGCCGGCTGCTGCCGGTAGCGGTCGCGCAGCTGGGTCAGCGCCCGGGCGCAGCCTTGCCGTTCCCCTGAGTCGAGCAGCGAACGGAGGGCCATGATTTCTTGTTCAAGTTGCATTGGAACCGCCTGGAACCCTCCATTGTCAGGCTTCGGGGCCCGGATACCAAGCCGCCGTTATCCTGGCCGCCAAAGCCCGGCCTCCAAAGGGCTTAAACTAGGCAGATATGAGTAGCCAAGACCGTGCCGACCTGAACGACCTCCTGCGTCTGCTGGACGCCCCCGCCCAGGCCATGGCCGGGGAGGGCGTGCGGCTGCGCTGGACCTCCCCCACCGCCCTGGCCCTGATCCTGGCCCGCTGGACCAGCCAGGACGGGCACCAGCGTTCCCTGTGGGTGGACGCCCCCAGCGAACCGGAGGCCGAGATCCTGGCCCATGACCTGGGCGTGCTGCTGCCCGATGCGCGGGTGGCCCACTTCCCGGGCTTCGCCCCGTTCGCCGGCGGCGAGTCCAGCCCTCCGGGGGTGGTGCTCAAGGACCGCCTGGCCACCCTCATCGGCCTTCTGGAGCACCGGGTGCAGGTGCTGGTGACCGGGCCGCTGGCGGCCCTGGAGCGGCTGCCCCACCCCACCTGGTTCGAGAAGCAGAAGCTGGAGCTGCGCCAGGGCTCGGAGGTGCCGCGGGAGCTGCTGCTGGAGACCCTGACCGCCCTGGGCTACCGGCGCACCGACCTGGCCGGAAGCCAGGGTGAATTCAGCGCCCGGGGCCTGGTGGTGGACCTCTGGCCCGACCATCTGGAATGGCCCCTGCGCCTGGAATTCTTCGGCGACGAGCTGGAGCGGCTCAGCCCCTTCGATCCCGACAGCCAGAGGCGCACCGGCGAGGCGGTGGCCGGCATCACCCTCTACCCCCGGTACGAAGGGGAGCGGGGCGACGGCAGCCCGCTGCTGAAGGCGGTGGAAAGCCGCGCCGGCCAGACCCCCGAGCCCGAGGACGACCTGGTCTTCCGCCGCTCCCGGCTGGCCACCAGCGGCCACTTCCCCGGCGAGGAGCTGTTCTACCCGCTGCTGGACCAGCCCAAGGGCCAGTTGGCCCACTGGGTGCCGCCCTGCCTGCGGGTGCAGCTGGAGCCCCAGTGGGCGGAGGCCCTCCTGGAGCGCGAGCGCACCCGGATCCAGGACAACCTGGCGGCCCTGCGCCGGGGCGGGGTGGTCTGCCCGCAGTTCGACGACCGGTTCCTGACCCAGGATCCCAGCCGCACCACCCTCACCCTCACCGAGTGGCAGTCCGAGGCCACCGTGCCGCTGCAGGCCCAGCCGGCCCGCGAATTCCAGGGCCGCCTGGGCGAGCTGGCCGGATACCTGAAGGACCTGGCCCTCACCGGGCACCGGGTGTTCCTGGCCGGCTCCACCCCGGGCATGCGCGACCGCCTGGGCGAGATCCTGCGCGAGTACGAGCTGCCGGCGGCCTACGGCACCCAGGCCGGCTGCCGAAGCACCCACCTGCCCCTGGCCGCCGGCATCTACCTCAAGGAGCCCCGGATCCTGGTGCTCACCGAGCGCGAGGTGTTCGGCCGCAAGGCCATGCCGGCGCCGCCCAAGCGCAGCCGCAGCAACGCCTTCCTGTCCGACCTGCGCGACCTCAAGCCCGGCGACCGGGTGGTGCACCTGGACCACGGCATCGGCGAATTCGTGGGCTTCGGCTCGCTCATGGCCGGCGGCGAAGAGCAGGAGGTGATCCAGCTCCGGTACAGCGACGGCGGCATGCTCAACGTCAGCCTGGAGCGGGCCGACCTGATCCAGCGCTACGTGTCGCCCGACGGCAGCCAGGTGCCCCTGGACAAGCTGGGCGGCGCCTCCTGGGCCAAGGTCAAGCGCCGGGCCAAGAAGGCCATCCGCGACATGGCCGAGGAGCTGCTGAAGCTCTACGCCCTGCGCAAGCTGGAGAAGGGCCACGCCTACAGCCAGGACGGCCCGGAGATGGCCGAGTTCGAAGCCACCTTTCCCTACGAGCCCACCGCCGACCAGATCGAGGCGACCCAGGCCATCAAGGCCGATCTGGAAAGCGAGCGGCCCATGGACCGCCTGCTGTGCGGCGACGTGGGCTTCGGCAAGACCGAAGTGGCCATGCGGGCCGCGGCCAAGGTGGCCCTGGACGGCTACCAGGTGGCCGTGCTCTGCCCGACCACCATCCTCTGTTTCCAGCATTTCCGCACCTTCAAGGAGCGCTTCAGCGGGTTCCCCCTGCGCATCGAGATGCTGAACCGGTTCGTGGAGCCCCAGGAGACCAAGGCCATCCTCCAGGACGTGGCCGATGGCAAGGTGGAGATCCTCATCGGCACCCACCAGATGCTGGGCGCCAAGGTGAAGTTCGCCGAGCTGGGCCTGGTGGTGATCGACGAGGAGCAGCGGTTCGGGGTGAGCCACAAGGAGCGGCTGAAGAAGCTGCGGGCCAACGTGGACGTGCTGGCCATGAGCGCCACGCCCATCCCGCGCACCCTGCACATGAGCCTCACCGGCCTGCGGGAGATCAGCCTGATCGAGACCCCGCCCAAGAACCGGCTGGCCATCGAGACGGTGGTGGCGCCCTGGAGCGACGAGCTGATCGCCACCGCCGTGCAGTTCGAGCTGCGCCGGGGCGGCCAGGTCTACGTGGTGCACAACCGGGTGGAGTCCATCGTCTCCGTGGCCGAGCGGATCCGCGCCCTGGTGCCGGACGCCCGGGTGGGGGTGGGCCACGCCCAGCTCAGCGACCAGGCCCTGGAGGCGGTGATGCTGGCCTTCATGGAAGGCCGGATCGACGTGCTGGTGGCCACCACCATCGTGGAGAACGGGCTGGACGTGCCCAACGCCAACACCCTCATCGTGCACCGGGCCGACACCTTCGGCCTGTCCCAGCTCTACCAGCTGCGCGGCCGGGTGGGGCGCAGCGACGTGCCCGCGTACGCCTACCTGCTGATCCCCGGCAAGGGCGAGATCACCGAGGACGCCCGCAAGCGGCTGCAGGCCCTGGAGGACTTCTCCGAGCTGGGCGCCGGGTTCCGGGTGGCGGCCATGGACCTGGAACTGCGCGGCGCCGGCAACCTGCTGGGCGGCGAGCAGTCCGGGCAGATCCACGACATCGGCTTCGAGCTCTACGTGAAGCTGCTGGAGGAGACCCTGCAGGAACTGCAGGGCCAGCCCAGCGGCACCTTCGAGGTGAAGATCGAACTGGGCGTGGCCCAGCTCTCCCGCAGCTGGATCGACCAGGCCAGCGAGCGCCTGGTGGCCTACAAGCGCGCCTCCCGCCTGCATTCCGACCGGGACCTGGAGCTGTACCGCCTGGAACTGGAGGACCGCTTCGGCCAGGTGCCAGCCGACGACGACGGCAGCGCCCGCTTCTTCGAGCTGCTGAAGGTGCGCATCCGGGCCCAGGCCCTGGCGGTGAGCGAGGTATCCACCGAAAAGGGCCGGCTGAAGCTGCGGGTGAGCCCGCAGACCCCGCTGGATCCCGGCAAGCTCATGGCCTGGGTGCGCCAGCAGAAGGGCGGCCAGTTCAACCCCGACGGCACCGTGCTGGTGCCCGCGGATCCCGCCGGCACCATCCGCCAGGCCCAGGAGGTGCTGGCGGTCTGGGCGGCGTTTTAGATCCTATCCCGGCGGGAATGATTGAATACACGATCGGCCCAGCCCATCGGATCATCCCGGTTATTCCACCCCAACGGCTTACTTAAGCTATAGAAATATCAGCACCGAGGACGCAGAGGGCTCGCCGAACCACTTGCGTACGAGCCCCTGGATTGCCTGTCCACATGACTGAAGGCGCACCGGGATCACCGCGGCGGTGCTGCAGGTGGCGGTGGTCGCGAGACAGACACCGGCAAGCCTCCCCCGGAAGACCAAGGAATCGCAGTTCCACCACCCGCATCGCCCCATTCCTGGCGTTCAGCCATGGCAGCGCCCCATCGGTTCCCGAGAGGGGGAGATTGTTGCAGATGCGGATGGAATCTACCATCCGGTCTCATTCCAATATTTGGGAGTATTAAGCTTCCCCTAATATTTAGATTTAGCATAAGGTTAATTTAGCTGGAGCTAATTTAAATTTTTATAATATTTAATTTGACCAGCTATGGATTCCATTTATTCTTTCTCTATTAGCATTCATTCCAGATGGGTCCTCGGAAAATACAAGAGCCAATATCAAGTTTTATTCAATGGCCGGTAATCGATCAATCATACCGACAAGGCATGGTCCCGATTGCCCGAACGGACAAGGGAGGTCTTCGATATGCCAACACAAACCATCCATTTTCACGGGCCCACTCGTACAGTCGATCTGCGCAGCGACACCGTCACCCGGCCAACGAAGGCGATGTACGAAAGAATGTTGACTGCTCCCATCGGAGACGACGCGCTGGATCGGGACCCCAGTGTCGTCGAGTTAGAAGAGTATATTTCCAGTATGTTAGGTAAGAGCAACGGGCTTTTTGTCCCGAGTTGCACCATGGCAAACCTCCTGGCGGTTCTATCGACCTCAGAGCGTAATGAACAGGTTTTCATGGAAAGTTCATCACATATGTACAACAGCGAGCGTGGTTCCGCAACCTTTACGGGTGTGTTTTACCAAGGGGTTCCAGGAACCGCCGGTGCAATGGATCTATCGATTTTGAATGATTTGCTTAAACCAAGTTCATTGGGATTGAACACTAGCCTGATAGCCATGGAAACCACGCATAACAATGCAGGAGGCAAGGTATTAGAAGTTTCGCACATGGAGAGCCTCTATGCCTTGGCTTCCGCCAATGGAATTCTCGTTCATCTAGATGGGGCGAGATTTTTCAATGCGACGACTCACCTGGGAATTGCTCCGGAACAGCTCGCCCGGTTTGCCGACACAGTATCCATTTGCCTTTCAAAGGGCCTAAGTGCACCAGTTGGGGCGGTGCTGACAGGACCTAGACGCATCATCGAAAAGGCAAGGAAGATCAGGCGAATGCTTGGAGGAACGCAACGTCAAGCAGGCGTCATGGCGGCTGCGGGTCTCGAGGCCGTCCAGGTGATGAGACTTCGCTTGGCGGAGGACCACGCCCGGGCTCAAATGTTCAGTAAAGCAGTCAATGCATTAAGCCCGATATTGAGCGCCAGCATGCCAGAAACCAACATAGTGCAAGTCGAATTAAGCAATACATCTCGAGATAGCAGTCAATGGACTGAGGATCTTGAAAAATTCGGTCTCCTGGTTAGACCCCTCGGAAAAGCCAGGTTACGTTGTGTCACCCATCGGCACATTGAAGATGAGGATATCCAACTGGCCGCAATTGCATTTAAGAATGTTCTGAAGATTTACCATCTTTGTTGATTATAATTAAAATATAAATATTTTTAATTGTTTTAACAAACCAAAAGATCTTAACCCCAAAAGGAGCCGAGAATGATGATGTTAATGAAAATGAAATTATCGACACAGATGATGGTTGCCATGGTTGCTGGCGCCGCCCTTGGTATCGTCGTCGGTCCTCGAATGCAAAGCATACAATTTATTGGTGATATCTGGATTAATTCATTAAAGATGCTTATTGTTCCTTTAATTATTTGTGTTGTTGTAACCGGCATCTCCAGCATGGACAGTCCAAAAACACTTGGAAGGATAGGCTTAAAGACATTCTTATTTTATACTTCAACAGTTGTTTTTGCAACGATGGTTGCCGCCATCGTTACGACCATCCTTAAACCCGGAATTGGATATCAATTCGTCAAAGCGACAAAATCATTTGATCCTGTTAAATCTACATCCTTTAAAGATTTCTTTACTTCACTATTTTCTTCTAATATGTTTGCATCATTCTCGAGTGGGAATTTGATGCAGGTCCTGTTCATTGCTGTACTTCTTGGTATTGCCGTTGTCTGCCTGGATGACAGCCATCGGTCCCCACTGAAGGCTTGGTTTGACAACATGACCGCGCTATTCATGTCCTTGGTCGGGATAATAATGAAATTAGCTCCTATTGGAGTATTTTGCATCATGGCATCTTCAATGGGGCAAAACGGCCTCGGCACACTCTCTGCCATGGGCAGAATGCTAGGAACGTTTTATGCCAGCTGCTTGATTCAAATCATAATTGTTAATGTTGGGCTCCTTTGGCTGACGACAAAAATCTCTCCCCTCATGTTCATGAAGAAGTCGAGCGCCGTCTGGTTGTCAGCCATCGCTACTTGCAGCAGCACAGCGGTGATTCCGGTCAATCTAGAGGCATGTGATAAATTCAATGTATCAAATAAAATTTCAAGTTTCACGATTCCCTTTGGGGTCTCTTTTAATCAGGATGGCGCTGCCATACTTTTTGTGGTCACAATTCTGTTTTCAGCACAAGCCATTGGCATTCATATGGGTATTGTTGAGCTAATAAGAGTGATAATTATTTGTGTGCTCACGACATCCGGAGCTGGTGGTATCCCCGGGAGTGGCATCGTCAGGCTGATGGTTGCTTCCGCCGCCTGTGGGATGCCGCTGGAAATCGCTGCCATCGTGGCGGCATTCTACAGGTTTTTCGACATGGGTACCACGACCATGTGCTGCATTAACGATCTTTCATGTTCGATCATCATCGATGAGTTCGAAAACAGAAGAAAAGCAAAACAGGCAAAAGCGCTGGTCTGACCACATACAGCGCTGTACCCAGCATGCCCGTGGTCAACGTAAAAACGAGATCGTCTGTCAACTGCCATCCCTATCACCCGGTCGGTCTTCACTCTTGGTCCATCCAGTCGACTTCCGTGGGAACCCGGCAAACGGCATAGGCAACCCTGACCTCTCCGGCTCCTCGGTCACAAGCACCCGAGCCTCCGGAACCGCCGATGGAGCCGTGGCTGGTCTCGCCGAGCCACCCGTTCTCCAGCATCGGACCACCAGGAAGAGAACCGAACAAGCAACCGCAAAGGAGCACCTATCATGGCTAGTGAAAAAAACGTCAGGATCGCTGGTGCCGGAACGTTGGCCAATGCCTGTGATTCCCATTTCCACATCATCGACCCACGATTTCCGCACCCTGGCATGCCCTGCCCACCGGGGGTAACCTTCGACGATTACCTGAAGGTACAGCGCCGTCTTGGCACCTCGCGTGCAGTGGTCGTGCAGACCAAACGCGATCGTACCGATCACTCCTGCATCCTCGATGCCATCAGTCGGTTCGGAAAGAATGGGCGCGGCATTGGCGTCGTCTTCCCTGACGTCAAGGATTCGGAATTGAAACGGCTCCAGGCAGGAGGTATCTGCGGGCTTCGTTTCAGCATCTGGAATCCAGTCGATACTGTCACCACGATCGACATGATTGAGCCCTTGGCCAAGCGGATCGCCGATCTGGGCTGGCACGTGCAGATCCATATGTCAGGAGATCAAATCATGGAAGCCGCCGCCTTGTTCAGACGCCTACCTTGCCCCATCGTGTTCGACCACATGGGGCGCCTGCCGCCGAAACAAGGCCCTGACCATCCAGCCTTCCGTGTCATTCTTGACTTGGTTGAAAAGGACCGGGCCTGGGTGAAATTGGCTGGGGCCTACCTCAACACGCAACAGGGTCCGCCCGCATATGCCGACGCGACCAGAATTGCCAAGGCGTTCGTGCGTTCGGCACCCGAGCGCCTGGTCTGGGGTAGCGACTGGCCCCATGACACCGAATCAACCCTGCCGGACGACAAATTGCTCTTCGACCTGCTTGGCGAATGGGCCGGGGACGAACCGACTCGCAGACGCATTCTGGTCGATAACCCGGCAAAGCTGTATGGTTTCAGCCAATGAGCATCCTGCCGGGAAGTAATGCCCCCCCGAGCGCCTGGCCATAGCCATGCCCAGACCCACGGGGGCGCGTTCCTTGCGCCAATAGGAAGGACCGGCGCCACCTTCGTAACCCCCCGTTCCACTAGAGCAACGAGTGAATTTTTCCATCATTTCACATCGATAACTAAGAAAAATATTTATTATAATTGCAACAGTATTCAAAACATTTAGGAGCCATTTTTTGAAATGCATTTCCTTCAAATTTATTCATACATATTTGATTTCATCTAAACTATTCATTGATATCATCAGGCAAGCCTTAAGGGTAGTCGTCCCGGTCCCAGCGGTTTCAGTTTGCATCCATCCTTTATTTCCATAGAATTTGCCAATGGACATATCAAGCACCACCTTTTCCATCGATGTGAGGAGATTCAGGGTGCTGAGTGTCCTGAAAGACTGCGGAACGATCAATGCGACCGCCACGACCCTGAATCTCACCCCGTCCGCCATCTCCCAACAGATCACGGCGCTCAGCAAGGAGATCGGCGCTCCCCTGCTCATGCCGAGCGGGAGGGGCGTGCGCCTGACCCCTCAGGCCGCCATCCTGCTCGACCATGCCCGGGCCATCGATCACCAGCTGGAACTGGCCCGCTCCGACATCGCCGCATTCGAAGCCGGGGAAATGGGCCGAGTCGTGGTCAGCGCATTCCCGTCCGCCATCCCCGTGCTGGTCGCGCCGGTCATCACCCGCCTGAGGACGGAACGGCCGCAGCTGCAGATCTCAGTGAACGAGCTGGATACCGCGAGCGGTTTCACCCATCTCGATGCCTGCGACGTGGACATCGTGGTGGCCGTCGATTTCCCGGAAGGCCCCCTGCGGAAAAACAAGTTCTACCGGCGCTTCGACCTCCTCCATGACACCTTCTTCATCGCGGTGGCCGATGGCCATCCCCTGGCCGGCAAGGGCGAGGTGCCGGTGGAAGACCTTTCGGACCAGTGCTGGATCATGGCCCCCGCGGTCGCCCCCTGCCGGGAGCTGACCCTGGTCGCCTGCATGGCGGCGGGTTTCAGCCCCGATATCAGACACAACGTCGACAACTGGAATTCGGTGCTGGCCCTGGTGGCGGCCAACGGCGGGGTCGCCTTCGTTCCCAGGCTCGCCGTGCCCCAGGGCGGCTTTCCCGGGGTCACGCTGCTGAAACCGTCTGGAATCCAATGCCCGAGCCGCCACTGGTTCGCCGTGACCAGGTCCGGTTCGGAAAACAATCCAGGGATCCTGGCCGTCATGGAAGGATTGCAAGACTTGGCCCTGGAATTGGACCAGAAACCCTAGGGCAAGGAGATGAAGGCCTTGGGCTGGCCCGGACGGTCATAGCTGGTCTTCTCCACCCGCTCCTTGAAATTGGCGCTGACTGAGAAGTTGGCCCCGGTGTCGCGCCCCACAACCTTGTTTTTCACCTGTTTGATGTTGGTCGTGTAGACCGACTTG
>JARLGP010000277.1 GCA_031292735.1 Holophaga sp. | reverse complement strand
CTGCTCCAGGCCCGGGGCATCCCGGTGCGGATCTCCCGGGAAAGCCAGCTGTTCCCCCTGGAACCGGCCGCCTTCGAGGTCATGGAGGACTCCCAATGGCAGCGCCTGGCGGGCCGGGGGGAGATCACGATCCTGTAGGCCCCGGGCAGGAATGGCCTTGTCCGTTCCGCACGACCCCGGCATGAGTTCCTTGGACCCCTTGTGACGGATGCATCAAAAGGGGGCCGTGGCGGAAAGACGAGATCGAGCCGTGGTTATTCTGTAACGGCCTCTAAACCATGGCGTCCGAACCCGGGTCTAGTCTCCTCGCCGCCTTGAAAATCCGTTCCTCCCCCTGTTTAACCGCGGCCTTGGGCCTGGGAGCCGCTAGACTGAAGGCATCACCATCGGACCCCAAGGTCCCCTTGCACAAGTTTGCCAATGAACCTTCCGAACTATTTGAGCTTTGCCCGAATCCTGATGGTGCCCATCCTCGTGGTGGTGCTCCTGACCAGGGTCACGAATCATGAACTCATCGGCGTCCTGGTGTTCTGGGTGGCCAGCCTCACCGACCTGCTGGACGGCTATCTGGCGCGGCGCTGGAAGCAGGTGACCACCCTGGGCAAGCTGCTGGATCCGCTGGCCGACAAGCTGCTGATCTCGGGCGCGCTGATCTCCCTGGTGGAGCTGGACCTGGCGCCGGCCTGGATGACCTTCATCATCCTCGGCCGGGAAATGGCCATCACCGGACTGCGCGGGATCGCCAGCGAGGAAGGCATCACCATCGCCGCCGAGGGCCTGGGCAAATGGAAGCTGGGCGCCCAGATCGCCGCCATCTCCTGCCTCATCCTGGGTCCCAAGCTGGACGCCTGGCTGTATGAGTGGACCCACCTGGACATCTTCCGCCTCTTCATCCGGCTGCCCAGGCCGTTCAGCTTCTTCTGGGGCATGGGCATGCTCCTGCTCTGGCTGGCCATGATCCTCTCCATCTGGAGCGCCTGCCTCTACTTCCGCAAATTCTGGCATCAACTGGGCCCGAGCATCCTTACGGCCAAGGGCCGGCTCACCGGGTCCGGAGACCGGGTCGGGGACAAGCAATGAAAAAGGAAACGAGCGGTACGGGGATGCCCCCTTCGGATCGCGAAGGGTCCATGATTCGCAGGTACCTCCTGGCGGGCCTGTTCACCCTGCTTCCGTCCGCGGTGACCTTCTGGATCCTGAAGGCCATCTTCGACGCGCTGGTGGGGATCTTCGAGGGGCCCACCAGCTGGCTGTCCAGGAGCCTGGGCATGCAGACCCCGCCCTACTGGCAGCTGGCGGTGGCCTCCGGCGCGGCCACCCTGCTGCTGCTGTTCCTGGTGGGCGCCCTCATGGGCAACTTCGTCGGGGTCCAGCTGCGCAGCTGGCTGGACGAGGTGGTGATGCACATCCCTGTGGTGAAGGGGATCTACGGCGCCACCAAGCAGCTCATGAACGCCATCCAGAGCGGCCAGGGCGGCAGTTTCAAGGACGTGGTGATGGTGGAGTGGCCGCAGCCGGGGTCCTACACCCTGGGCTTCGTGGCCCACCGCAACTGCTCCTGGGCCACCCCGCCCGGGACCGAACCGCTCACCGCCGTCTACATCCCCACCTCGCCCAACCCAACCTCCGGCTACGTGATTATGCTGGCCGAATCCAAGATCAGGCCCATGAACGTCACCCCCGAAGAGGCGCTCACCTGGGCCATCTCCGGCGGCGTGGTGGCGCCCTACGGCAAGAACGGGCAGCGTCCGTGAGAACCGCTCCCAGCCTCCTGGCCGGGAAAACCATCCTGGTCACCGGGGCCGGTTCCGGCATCGGCCGGGCCTCGGCTCGCCGGTTCCAGGACCTGGGCGCCACCCTGCTGCTGGCCGGCCGCAACCTGGCCCCCCTGCGGGAGACCCTGCCCGCCGCCCGGGCCGTGGCCCTGGACCACGGCGACGACGCCGCCGTGGCCGCCTTCGCCCGGGACTGCCCGGAGCTGGACGGCATGTTCCTGTGCGCCGGAGAGCTGCTCACCGGCAGCGTGCAGGCGAGCCCGGCCGCCACCTTCGAGCGCATGATCGCCGCCAACCTGCGCGGTCCCTGGCTCATGTGCCACCACCTGGGCCCACGCCTGCGGGACGGGGCCAGCGTGGTCCTGGCCGGCTCCAACATCGGCATCCGGGCCATCCCCGATTCCGCCGCCTATTCCGTGGCCAAGGCCGGCGTGCACATGCTGGCCCAGGTGCTGGCCCTGGAGTGGGCCCCTCGGGGCATCCGCTGCAACGCCGTCGCCCCCGGACCGGTGCGCACCGCCATGGTCGACCAGCGGCTCGCCCAGGCCCCCGACCCGGCCGCGGCCCTGGCCGCCCTGGAACAGGTCAATCCCCTGGGCCGGCTGGGCCGGGAAGAGGAGATCGCGGCCCTGGTGGCCCATCTGTTGGGGGACGAAAGCCGCTGGACCACCGGGGCCGTGATCCCCATCGACGGCGGGGCCTGGGCGACGATGTAGGCTAGGCTTTCGCGTAGATCCCCATGACCGTCCGCAGCAGCTTCACCGCCTCATCCTTCGGCCGCTGGAAGGAATTGCGCCCCATGATGCTGCCGAACGCGCCGCCGGCGGCGATCTCCGCCACTTCCTTCAGCAGGTCCTCGGTGCCCTTGGCCTCGCCGCCGGAGAAGATCACGATCCGCCGGCCGTTGAAGGCGCTCTGCACCACGTGCTGGATGCGGTCCTTGAGGCTGGCGGAGGGGATGGCGTACTTCTCGTAGACCTTCTTGGCCTCGGCCTGCTCCAGGAAGTCCTTGGGCGGCTTCACCTTGATGATGTGGGCGCCCAGCTGGGCGGCGATCTGGGCGGCGTAGGCCACCACGTCCAGCGCGGTCTCCCCGTCCTTGCTGAGGCCGGCGCCGCGCGGGTAGGCCCACCCCACCGTGGGCAGGCCCGCCGTCTTGGCTTCCAGGATCAGCGCGCGCAGGGCCTCGAACTGGGTGTTGCGGGCGCCGCTGCCGGGATAGATGGTGTAGCCGATGGCGGCGCAGCCCAGGCGCAGGGCGTCGGCCACCGCTCCGGTCACCGCCGAGCAGGGCTCCATCCCCTTGGTGAGGCTGTCGCTGTTGTTGAGCTTGAGGATCAACGGAATGTCCCCGGCGAAGTCGCCGGCCACCGCCTCCAGGAAGCCCAGGGGCGCGGCGTAGGCGTTGCAGCCCGCCTCGATGGCCAGTTGCACGTGGTAGCGGGGGTCGTAGCCCGCGGCGTTGGGGGCGAAGCTGCGGGCGGGCCCGTGCTCGAAGCCCTGGTCCACCGGGAGGATGACCAGCTTGCCGGTGCCCGCCAGCACGCCGGTGTTCATCAGGCGCGCCAGGTTGGTCTTGACCCCGGGGTTGTCCGAACCGTACCAGGAAAGGATTTCCTTCACCCGTGTGGTGCTCATGACCTGCCCCCTCCGGAATTGTTCACCCCATGGTAACGCCGGGGGCAAGCTCCCGGCATGAATGAGGGAGCCCCGCGCGGCCGCTGGGTTCCCCCGGCAACCCGGCATGGCCGGTTCACCGGGTCTGGCAAGATTGGCCGGGTGTTGCTAGGTTGAAAGCAGCAACCCTTCGAGAGGACCCCCATGCCGGTCGTAAATGCCCAACAATACGTCAAGATGCTGGAGCGGGCCAAACAGGAGAAGTACGCCTACCCCGCCTTCAACGTCACCTCCACCGAGACCGCCAACGCGGTGCTGCTGGGCCTGAAGACCGCCAAGGCGGACGGCATCATCCAGCTTTCCACCGGCGGGGCCGAATTCATGTCCGGGCTGGGCGTGAAGAGCATGGCCCAGGGCGGCATCGCCCTGGCCAACTACGTGCACCAGATGGCCGCCAACTACGAGATCAACGTGGCCCTGCACACCGACCACTGCCAGCCCAAGGTGCTGGAAAGCTATGTGCTTCCGCTCATCGCGGAAACCGAGCGGCGGCGGGCGGCCGGCCTGCCCAACCTGTTCACCGCGCATATGTTCGACGGCTCCGAGCTGCCCCTGGGGGAGAACATCAAGCGTTCCGTGGAGCTGCTCAAGCGGTGCGCCGCCAGCGAGATCATCCTGGAAGTGGAAATCGGCGTGGTGGGCGGCGAAGAGGACGGGCACGACACCACCCACCTGGGCAAGGAGAAGCTCTACACCACCCCGGAGGACATGGTGGCGGTGCACCAGGCCCTGGCCCCCATCGGCCGCTACCTGCTGGCCGCCACCTTCGGCAACGTCCACGGCGTCTACAAGCCCGGCAACGTGGTGCTGAAGCCCGGGATCCTCAAGGCCGGCCAGGACGCCATCCGGGCCGCCTGCCACGGCGAGACGGCGGACCTGGTGTTCCACGGCGGTTCCGGCTCCAGCCTCCAGGAGATCCACGAGACCCTGGACTACGGCGTGATCAAGATGAACGTCGATACCGACACCCAGTACGCCTTCACCCGGGCCATCGCCGACCACATCATCAAGAACTACGACGGCGTGCTGAAGGTGGACGGCGAAGTGGGCAACAAGAAGGTCTACGACCCCCGCTCGTACATGAAGAAGGCCGAGCAGAGCATGGCCGACCGGGTGATCCGCGCCTGCCAGGACCTGCGCTGCGCCGGCAAGACCATGGGGTCCATCTAGATCCTCGACCCCAAAGCGATGCGCCCGGGGCGGGGTGTCCCCGCGCCGGGCGCCATGCAAACCCCCTGCCCCGGGGTCCGCGGCGCGGACCGGGGCAGGGCAGGAACCTTAGTGGAAGTAGATGTTGTCCAGGTAGATGTGTTCAGTCGCCGTGGTACTGAAGACGAGCTGGCGCAGGGTGGTCGGATCGAACCCCGAGAGATTGCAGTTGAGCTCCAGGTCGGTCCAGGTGTTCTGGACGAGGGATCCGTAGGAGACCGCGCTGCTTTGCTGGGTATTGGTGGCGTCGACCGGGTAGAAGCTGAACGCGGTGCCGTCCGGAGTCCAGTAGCTGATGTGCAGGTGGAGCTTCCCGTTGATGGAGAGGGGAGCGGGAGCCGCGTCCGTGGGGTCCCCATTGGGTCCGGAGATGTCGATGCCCTGGTAGTTGATCAGGTCCATGAGCCAGAACGTTGCCGAGCCGGCCGGGAACGAGGTGATGGCGCCGCTCTGGCCCCAGCTTGGATTCCAGTTGCCGATCGTGGTGGTGGAGTAGGTGTTGGAGCTGTTCCAGAGCATGATGTAGCTGCCGGCGGTCAAGGTCGGCGCGGGGGCGCCGGCGGTCGGGGTGTTGCCGGCGGCGGGGGTGGCGAGCGGAGACGACAGGGGCGCGGAGGCGCCGATGAAGGTGAGCGGGCCGACGAAGTAGGTCTCGCCCGAAGCGCTGGTCGCCCCGAAATTCGGGAAGAGGATCGGGGAGTTGTAGGTGTAGGCCGCGTTGAGGGCCGCGGTGCCGGTGGCGGGCGTTGCGAAGTCGAAGACGAGGGTCTGCCAGCCCTGGGCCGTGGTCTGGTCGGTCTCCACCGACTGGGACGTATTGTCGGCGTTCTGGATCTTCAGCTTGATGTCCACCCCCGCCACGGGAGCGTAGAGCACCATGGAGACCTGGGTGGCCTGCGGGGTCGTGGCCGAAGTGGAAGCGAAGAACGGCAGCGCGCCCACCGAGTTCTCGTAGCCGACGCCCAGGTAGGTGCCGTTGTAGACGGCCGAGCCGCCACTCACCGCAGGCGCGGCGATCTGGGCCACCACCGGGCCGGTGCCGGTGGGCAGGCCGGTGGCGGGATAGCCGGTGCTCACCAGGGTCGTGACGTCATAATTGAAGTCGAGGTAGTTGTAGGCTTCGCCCGAGGGCAAGGTGGCGTTGAAGTCGAGGATCGTGTAGGCTTCCGATCCCGGCTGGGAGAGCGGCGGCGCCGACGCGGCCGATTCGCCGATGAAGGTGATGGGCCCGACGTAGTAGGTCGCCGAGGTGGCGGTGGTGGCCCCGAAATCCGGGAAGATGATCGCGGAGTTGTAGGTGTAGGCCGCGTTGAGGGCCGCGGTGCCCGTCGCGGGCTGTCCGAAGTCGAAGACCAGGGTCTGCCAGCCCAGGGCCGCGGTCTGGTCGGTCTCCACCGACTGGGCCGAATTGGAGGCGTTCTCGATCTTCAGCTTGATGTCCACCCCCGCGACGGGGGAGTAGAGCACCACGGACATCTTGGTGGCCTGCGGGGTCGTGGCCGAAGTGGAAGCGAAGAACGGCAGCGCGCCCACCGAGTTCTCGTAGCCGACGCCCAGGTAGGTGCCGTTGTAGACGGCCGAGCCGCCGGTCACCGCGGGCGTGACGATCTGGGCCACCACGGGGCCGGTGCCGGCGGGCAGGCCGGTGGTGGGATAGCCGGTGCTCACCAGGGTCGTGGTGTCGCCGTTGAAGTCGTTCTCGTTGTAGGCTTCGCCCGAGGGCAGGGTGGAATTGAAGTCCAGGACGGTGTAGGTCAAGGGTGTGGTGTTGTAGGTCTGGGAGACGCTCGCCGCGGCCGTGTTCGCCACGCCCGCGGCATCGGTGAAGGCGCCGGCGGCGACGCTGATCCGCATGGTGCCGGAGCCGGTGGAGGGAGGGGTCACGACCAGGGTGTACTGGTTCGCGTTGACCTCGGTGGTTCTGGTGGCGGCCGTGCCGCCGGTCACCGTCACGGCGGAGGCGGGGAAGGACGTCATGGCTTCGCTGAAGGTGAAGGTCAGGGTCACCGGGCCGGTGGCCGGCGTGCTGCTGGTGCCGCTGATGACCACCGCGGGGGCCGGGTTGTAGCTGGCCGTGGCGGGCGCTGAGGACGAACCGCTGCAGCCGATCAGCATGGGAGGCAGCGCGGCCGCCAGGAGAGTCAGCGTTACCAGCACCCCTCGGGTTCGATTGGGCGTCATACGAACTCCTTCGTTAGGGACGGCTTTTCAACCGTATTTGGTTTATGGGGCATGCGGAAGAGCGGTCCCTCTTTCAAGGGACCGTCCTGATGCGATGGTGTTCAATGAGGATTAAATTAAGGGTGCAATCTAAAAACTGGGAATGTAATGGTCTTTTTTGATTATTCCAGGTCAAGTTTGGTTCCGGTGCGCCCCTGGCCGATTTGCAGGGTGGTCTTCCCGGACCGGGGTATGATCCTTTTTTATGGTCAGCAATCGCCACATCGCTTTGCTCGTTCCTGCCTCCGGCGGCTACAGCCGAGGCATTTGCAAGGGCGTGGCCAACTACGCCCTGGACCACGAGAACTGGGTCATCTTCCCGTACGAGCGGGCCGAGTTCATGAAACTTCCCCACTGGCTCAAGCGGGGCCACATCGACGGGATCATCGGCTTCATCTCCACCCCGGAACTGGGGAGCCAGATCAAGTCCCTGGGAGTGCCCATCGTCGACGTGCAGGGGGAGGGCAACTGCCCGGGTTCGCCCGTGTTCGACACCGACCCCGACAGCGTGGCCCAGGTGGCCGCGGATTTCTTCAGCCAGGCCGGCTTCATCCATTTCGCGTTCGCGGGATACCCCACCATCTTCTTTTCGGACCGGCGTTCGACGGCCTTCTGCCGGATCCTCCAGGCCCGGGGCCACACCGTGAGCGTCTACACCCCGCCGGCCAAGGCGTCCGAAACCATCAAGCACCAATTCCGGGAACTCCGGGGCCTGGAATACGAGCCGACCCTGGCCATTTGGCTCACCCAGTTGACCAAGCCTGTGGCCATCCTGGCCTGCAACGACATCCGCGGCCAGCAGGTCATCACCGCCTGCCGGGACATGGGGATCGCCATGCCGTCCGAGGTCTCGGTGATCGGCGTGGATAACGACGACATCCTCTGCCGCCTCTGCCGGCCCACCCTGACCAGCATCGCCCCGGACAACGAGGGGATCGGGCAGATGGCCGCGGAGATGCTGAACCGGATGCTGAACGGCGAGCCGGTGGAGCCCGGGATCCACAACATGCCGCCTTCACGGATCGTCGAGCGCCAGTCCACGGACATCACCACGGCCCAGGACCCCATCGTCCTGGCCGCGTCCCGGATCATCCGCGACCGCGCCTGCCGGGGGATCTCCGTGGAGCAGGTCTGCGATCTGGTCAACTGCTCCCGCTCCACCCTGGACAACCTGTTCAAGAAGCACCTGGGGCGCCCGGTGGCCGGGGAAATGCTGCGGGTGCGGCTCAACCGGGGGATGCGCCTCCTGGAGAACTCCACCATGACCATCGAGCAGGTGGCCCGGGAGTGCGGGTTCCTGTCCGCCGCCTACTTCTGCCGGTTCTTCAAGCGCGAGACCAAGACCACGCCGGTCCTGTACCGCTCGGGCGTGACCGGGCGCTGAAAGCCATCTGCGCGACCTGGCCCGGAAGTGCGAAAAAGGACTATAGAATCGCCTGATTTCAACAGGGCACCGGAATCCGGGATAGGAGGCCACGGCCTTCGCCCTGGCATTCCCGGACCGGCGTCAAGGGGTCTTCTCCCCCAGCGCATGGGGCGCCACGGTCAACTGCACTCCGTCGCTGAAGTGCACCGCCCTGGCCGCCGGGCCCGCGTTGTAGGCCAGATAGGTCTTGGTACCGTTCGGTTTGCGGAAGACGGAGAACAGCGGCGTGTCGGCCGAGACCGAGTCATCGGGAATGCCCATGCGCTGCAGGCTCAGCATCCAGTGAAGGGTGTGCGAGCGGGTATCGCCCAGTTCCACCGCGCCCCAGCGGTTCCAGCGGGCCAGGGCTTCGGCCGGGTCGGCCAGGGCCAGGTACTCCGCGAACACGTCCTGCCAGATGTCCGGCGGGCTGGGGCGATGGCCGCGGGCGGCGTAGGCCGCGCTCTGGACGGACAGTTCGGCCAGGCTGCGCTTCACGAACTCCGGGTCGCGCCCCAGGTAGAGCGACGCGGTGGTGATGGGCAGCAGGTTGATGCCCTTGATCTGGCGCGGCTCGTCGGTCCACCAGGTGTTGTGCGCGTACTTGGCGCCGAACAGCATGCTCACCTCGGTGTTGCGGTATTCGGGGGCCAGCACCTGGTGGTTCAGGTCGAACCAGTAGTTCTGGGCGCCCTCCACCTCGCTGGTGTAGAGCCGGACGCCCAGGTCCCGCAGCCCGCGGTCGCCGGTGGCCTCGCCCCAGAGGATGAGCCCGGCCCAGGCGTTGATGGCCTCGGACGAGGCTTCCTGGTTGTTGCCGAAGGCTCCCAGACCGATGCCCGAGGCCCAGGAATGGCTTTCGTAGGAGTCGAAGTTGCGCAGGAACGGGAACTCGGAGCCCCCGCGCACCGGCGTGGCGATGTCGGCCACCAGCAGGTCCACCATGGCGCCCCACCTGTCCTTGGCCGCCCAGGCCGGGTCGCGCAGCGCGATCTCGGCGCAGGCCCTGATCCAGTAGCCGTAGTGGAAGTGATGGTCGTTCACCTGGGCCACCGAGAAATACTCCTCCGGGTAGCCGAGCACCGTGCCCAGGGTCCTGGAATAGCGGAAGTAGGTCTTGCGTTCCTTCCCCGAGAACCAGGACTCGGCCCGGTCTTCCAGCAGCTTGAGCAACTGGCCGCGCGCCTCCAGGTCGCCCTGCTGCTCGGCCACCGCCATCAGCTGGGCGATGCGCTGCAGGCCCTTGCCTTGCCAGTAAGGCCCGTCGCCGATCTCCAGCATCATGGCCCGGGCCTTGCGCAGGTCGGTCTTGAGCAGCGAGCGCAGTTCCGAGGCGTCCTTGGGATCCGTCACCCCCGGCCAGAAGGGCACGAACCCGTGGTAGGCGGCCCGGGTGGTGAACCCGGCGGCGGCCAGAAGCTGGATCCGGCCGCGCAGCGTGTCGTAGCCGGGCCCCAGCCGGCCCCGCAGCGAGGCGTTGCCGAACCACTGGTGGGGGTAGAGCCCCAGCAGCGGCGTGGCCGGATCCCCCTCCATGGTCCGCACGGTGGCCTGGAAGCTGGTCTCCACGGTGCTGGCGGCGGAATCGTAGCGCCCGTCCGCCCGGGTGTCCTGGAGGAAGGCGTAGGCGTGCTGGGCGAACAGCTTGAGCGTCGCCGGCTGGTCGTCGGGGAGGGCAGCGGCGGACAGGTAGCCGCGGTCCGCCGGCATGTGGGCGATCCATTGCCGGCCGGAAGCCTGCTCCCAGCGCACGCCGGTGGGCCCGAACAGCGCGAAGGCCGTCCCGCCGGCCTGGACGGCCAGCACGCGTGCGTCCCCACCGCCATCGGTCCGACTGCCCTCCGCCGGCAGCGTCACCCGCACGTCGCCGCGGGACACCTGCAGGTAGGCGTAGGGGCAGCCGTGGGCGATGGTCGCCACCATGCGGTCCGCCCCGCGGGACATGTCGATGTCGATGGACCAGTCCCCGGCCTTGGCCAGGCGGGCCGGGCCGGGCTCGAAGGCCACCGGGGCGATCACCATGGGGTTCCGGTGCGGATAGTGGATCTCGGTGTCCTTCCGCTCGGTGGGGACCACGGTCCGGACCGGCAGGGCCAATTCCAGGCCCGCCGGCCCGGCCTTGAAGCTGAGCGGCAGGGCGTAGATGGCCTCGGGCCTGGCGCTGAACAGGAGCGTCGAGTACCACTGGTTGGTCTGGGCCGCGGTCTTGAGCAGCGCCTCGGTGCGCATGGGCGCGGGCGGGACGTCCCTGTCCCCGCCGCCCTGGCTGCTCAGCCAGTAGGCCCCCGCCCCGGCCTTGACGGTCTGCGCACGGGCCGGCAGCAGCAGGCCGAGCATGAGCACGCTCCCCGCGAACCGTCCGGTAAAGGTCGCCGAAGTCCTGTGAATGCGTTGCAGCATCTTCCCCCCCGTGGTCGCACCCCGGATCATAGGTGGACTGGAAGCAAAAGGTTTCCTCTCACGAAAAATCACCAGATAGAATGAAAAAAGACCATATACAACCCAATTTTGCCGATTCACCCTTTAACAGTCCTCCTTGAGCCTGGTTGCAGTACCGCCCCGTGCCTGGGGTTTTCCAAGCATTGCACGCCCAGAATCGGCCTGGCCGTCCGCCAGCGAGTTCTTCCACCCCCGTTTGAATCTGAATGGAAGGTTCAACATGCATACCCGACCCGCCGCCGTACGCCGAATCTTTCCCACCGTCCGTTCCCGGGCCGCATGCCGGGGATTGCGGGCCGGCCTGGGGCTTGCCGTGCTGGTTCTGGGCACCACCGCCCGGGCCGAGGCCCTCAGCTACGGCCCCTTCTCCCTGAACGCCTTCGCCAAGATCGAGGACGGCCGGTACAGCAACCAGGCCAACAACATCCAGGTCAGCCCCAGCGGAACCAAGCAGGAGAACTGGGGGGATAACCTGGTGGCCGGCGCCCCGCTCAAGACCGAACCCACCCATGTCTGGCTGTTCCAGCCCTGGCTGGGCGCCAAGTTCGACATAGGGGGCGGTTTCAAGCTGTCCGGCATGGTGAGCCAGCGCTGGCGCGGCGGGGACGGCGACCCCACCACCGCCGACATCCCCGGCTTCATCTACGAGGAGAACGTCGCCATCAGCCACGAGGACTACGGCCGCCTGGCCGTGGGCAAGATGGTCGCCCGAGGCTGGAGCGTGGCCGACTACCCCTACGGCACCAACGTGGGCCTGGCCGACGAGTGGGCCCAGAGCGGCGCCGGCTACGGCCTGCTCACCAAGGCGGTCCGCTACACCTCCCGGACCTTCGACGTGCTGAAGGGCGACCTGGTCCTGGAAGCCACCTACGACGAGGGCAACACCGCCTTCAAGACCCACAAGCCGCGGTTCTTCGAATTCTACGGGCAGTACCACAACGCCGGCCTGGTGGTGGACGTCATCGGCCAGGCCACCCGCAACGGCAACCCGCAAGCCTGGGGCCAGGGCCCGTTCACCGGCCTCACCCCCTTCTCCCGGGACGACAGCGTGGTGGGCGGCGCCGGCCAGGGCATCCTGATGATCATGGCGCGCTACGACTACGACAAGCACTGGCAGTACTCCGGCGGCATCCGCTTCAACCAGTGGAGCGGCGCGCACGCGGTGATCACCGTAGCCGGGCCCCCGGCCCAATGGAACGACATGTTCAACGTCAACTGGAACGGCACCAGCAACGGGGTTTCCAACCCCGGCTACTCGGCCAGCGAGACCGACGGCTTCGGCGCCGTGCTGCACCGCTGGGGCCCGTGGTCCACCTGGCTGGCCGCGGAGATCCTGGGCAAGGCCACCACCGCCAACCCCTCCGAACGCGGCCAGAACAACTGGGCCAACTTCGATGTGGCCGGTGTGCAGTACGACTTCGGCCACGGGCTGGTGTGCTACGGCGAGGTGGGTCTGGTGCATTACGGGAAGCTGGGCCCCTCGCCCATGTCCATGTCGACCAACTCGGCCTTCACCGGGGTGGACTCGCGGGTCTCCCGCAACGGCAACTGGATTCTCATCGGTGTCCTCTACGTCCTCTGATCCCCAAGGAGTGAATCCATGTCGACCCATACCCCCGCCCTGGTGCTTCGCCCTATCGCCGCGTTGGCGCTGGCCGTCGCCCTGGCCTCCTGCAGCGGCGGCAACCGCAGCGTGCCCTACCCTGCCAGCCACCCGCGCCCGCTGCCCGCCGACTACCGCACGCGCAAGGCGGTCGCCTATGGGCCGTACCGCAGCGACAACGAGTCCACCGAGACGGTCACCGAAGCGGAGATCAGCCAGGACCTCAACCTGCTGGCCCAGGGCAACTTCGGCCTGATCCGGTTGTACAGCAGTTCGGACATGGTGGCCAAGCAGACCCTGGAAGTCATCAAGGCCAACAACCTGGACATCAAGGTGCACCTGGGGTGCTGGATCGCCAGCGAGGAGAACGTGGCCGCGAATCAGGTGACGGCCATCGAAAGCTCCAACCAGGCCGAGATCGCCCGCTGCATCGCCCTGGCCAACAGCTACCCGGACCTCGTGGAGGTGGTGAGCGTCGGCAACGAATGCATGGTGAGCTGGTCGGGCAACCCGGTGGCGCCGTCCCAGATGGCCTCCTACATCCACCAGGTGCGCTCGGCCATCGCCCAGCCGGTGACCACCGACGACAACTACGCCTACTTCACCTCCGCCACGGCCAACATCCTGGGCGGCATCGACTTCGTCTCCCTGCACAGCTACGCGTTGACCGACAGCATGTACCCCAACCTCTGGGACTGGCAGCAGGCCGGCGTCCCCGCCTCCGGGCGCGCCGCCGCGATGATGGCCCAGTCGATCGCGTATACCAAGGAGAACTACCAGGAGGTGCAGCGCTACCTGTCCGCCCTGGGCTACTCCCTGCCCCTGGTCATCGGCGAGACCGGCTGGAAGGCCATCGCCTCCAACGGCGAGTACGAGCGCGCCCATCCGGTGAACCAGCAGATGTTCTACGCCGGGCTCCAGACCTGGCAGGCCTCCGGCACCGGCCCCGCGAACACCTTCTGGTTCGAGGCCTTCGACGAGCCCTGGAAGGGCGCCGACAACAACTGGGGGCTGTTCAACGTCTCCCGCAAGGCGCGCTACGTGATCCAGGACCTGTACCCCTCCAGCGACTGGGAGGCCGGCAGCTACACCGCGTCCGATGCCCTCCACTACCTCCCCACCGTGCAGAACCCTGCCGTCACCGCCAGCCCGTACGTCCTCTACGCCCAGACCGTCCCCACTGGCGCGGCCACCCCGACCGAGACGCCTGGCTGGAGCGCCTGGGGCAGCGGCACCGCCAGCGCGGCGCAGACCTCCAGCACGGCCCCCGCGGACGGCACCGCGAGCATGGCGATCACACCAGCCCCCGCGTCCTGGGGCTGGGGCATGGCCATGACCTACAGCAACGACGCGGACAATCTGGCCGCCTTCGCCAACGGCTATTTCAACTTCAGCGTCAAGACCACCTACCCTGGGCTGATCCAGGTCGGCTTCCTGACCGGGGACGTGATCGACTACAGCGCCTACGATGAGCTCATCCCCATCGGGCCCGGCGATTATGGTTACATGAACGATGGCGCCTGGCACAACGTGCAGATCCCGCTCAGCGCCATGCTCCCCTGGGGCTTCATGTCCTCCGGCATGACCAGTTCGACCTACTCCAAGCTCGACCTGACCATGGTCACCAACCCGTTCGTGATCGCCGACATCTATGCCACCACCGGCAAGACCAGCAGCAGCACGACGCCGATCTACGTCGACGATCTGTTCTGGTCCAAGTGAACGCGCAGGCGGCCCGCATGGACGAAACCGAAGCGATCGTCGCCCCCCTGCAGGGCTTCACCGTGAGGGGGCTGCGCAGCAGCGCCGCCGAACTGCGGATGGTGCCCGAGCTTGGCGGCCGGATCGTCAGCCTGCGCAGCCGCAGGACCGGCCGGGAGTGGTGCTGGCACCAGCCCCGCCCGGACTGGCTGTGGGCCAGCCGGGCCGGGGACCCGTTCGGCTCGAGCCCCCAGGCCGGCATCGACGAATGCGTGCCCACGGTGGCTCCATGCCGGGTGCGCGGCCGGGACCTCCCGGACCACGGCGAAGTGTGGTTCCAGGACTGGGCCCTGGACCCCGGCGCCCTGGCGATCCACCGGCTGCGGGCCTCGGTTCCCCTCACCGTGTCCCCCCTGGTCTTCTCCCGGTCCATCCGGGTGGGCCCGGACGGGGCCTTCGTGTTCGACTACAGCCTGCGCAACACCGGAGACGCGGCGGAGCCGTTCCTCTGGAGCCTGCATCCGCTCATGGCCATCGAACCCGGCGACCGTCTGGAACTGCCCGTGGAAGTGCGCAGGCTGCGCCTGAACGGGGGCCTGGGCGCAAACATCGCCCAGGGCGACTGGTGGGACTATCCCGAGCCGTTTCCCGGGGTTCGCCTGGACCAGTGCCAGGTGCCAGGAATGCCCGGCGGGTGCGTCAAGGCCTTCGCCGGCCCGCTCACCCGCGGCCGCGCCGCGGTGGTGAACGACCGGGCCGGGGACCGCCTGGAACTGAGCTGGGATGCCGCCCTCCTGCCCTTCCTGGGCATCTGGATCAACCGCGGTCACTGCGGCTTCCACCACGTGGCCCTGGAACCCGCCAGCGGGGCCCCGGATTCCCTGGCGGACGCGGTCGAATCCTGGGGGCAGTTCCAGACGGTCCAGCCGGGCCAGACCGCCCAGTGGTCCGTCACGCTGGAACTATCATGAAGACGACCGTACGCGTGACCGGGCAGGAGAAGGACCCCATCGAGGACCGGCTCGCCTTCGGCGAGAAGGCCGGCTACGCCCTGGGCGACGCGGCCTCCAACTTCTACTGGAAGTCCTTCGAATTCTTCATCATCTTCTTCTACACCGACGTCTTCGGCATCTCCGCCGGCGCCGTGGGCACCATGATGCTGGTCACCCGCATCCTGGACGCGGTGGCGGACCCGGTGATGGGCACCATCGCGGACCGGACCGTGACCCGCTGGGGCCATTTCCGCCCCTACCTGGTCTGGTTCGGGCTGCCCCTGGTGGTGGCCGGGGTGTTCACCTTCACCACGCCCCACCTGGGCGGCGGCGGCAAGCTGCTGTACGCCTACGTGACCTACTGCCTCCTGATGCTGATGTACACCGCGGTGAACATCCCCTACAGCGCCCTGCTGGGGGTGATGACCCCCAACTCCGTGGAGCGCACCTCCCTGGCCTCGTTCCGCTTCGTGGGGGCCTTCAGCGTGGCGGTGTTCGTCCAGTACTGCACGCCCAGCCTGGCCCACTGGTTCGGCATGGACGCCGCGGCCCGCGGCCTGCACCCGTTCCTGGCCCATCCCGCCGGCTGGCTCCGCTGGTTCCTGTCCAAGGACCTCCTGGCGCTGCCGTCCGACCCGGCCAAGGGCTGGCAGATGACCATGGTGCTCTACGGGGCGCTGGCGCTGCTCCTGCTGACCCTGTGCTTCCTGATCACCCGCGAGCGGGTCACGCCCCCGGGAAACCAGAGCCCCGACCTCAGGCGGGACGTGCGGGACATGGCTGCCAGCCGTCCGTTCGTCGTGATGCTGGGGGTCATGATCGTCATGATCACCTCCTTCGTGCTCCGGGGCTCCATCTCCGTCTACTACTTCAAATACTTCGTCCACCGCAGCGACCTGCTGGGGCCCTTCCTGGTCGCCAACGCCCTGGCCTTCCTGGTGGCCGTGGTCTTCACCCCGGCCATCGCCAGGCGGTTCGACAAGAAGGCCCTGTTCATGGCCGCCATCGGCGGCGGCGGCCTGGTGGTGGCCGGATTCTGGTTCGCCGGGCCCGGGGACATCGGGCTCATGTTCACCCTGCAGATCGCCGGCAGCTTCGTCATCGGCTTCAACTCCCCCCTGGTGTGGGCCATGTTCGCCGACACCGCCGACGACGCGGAGTGGCGCCTGGGCCGCCGGAACACCGGCCTGGTCTTCGCCTCGGCCATCTTCGGCACGAAGATCGGCCTGGCCTTCGGCGCCTGGCTCACGGGCCTGCTGCTCACCCGGTTCGGCTACGTGGCCAACGTCGAACAGTCCGGCACCTCGCTGCTGGGCATCCGGCTCTGCATGAGCCTCATCCCCGGAGCCATGCTGGTATTGGCCGCCCTGCTGATGAACGCCTACCCCCTGAACGACGAGCTGATGGTCCGGATCGAGAAGGATCTCAAGCGGCGCAAGCTCGTGCCCACGGAATCCAGCTCCTGAAGGACCCCAGCCATGAGCCACACGTTCGTTTCCGATTCCCCCTTGCGGCCGCCGGCCCAGCCCGCGGCCGGGTCCATTGTCGAGATCGCGGGCGAGCCCTTCTACCACCTGGTCAACTACGACACCATGCCGCCCTTCCTGATGAGCCTGGTGAGCGACTCGGACCACTGGCTCTTCATCTCCAGCAACGGCGCCCTGACCGCGGGCCGCAAGGACCCGGACCACGCCCTGTTCCCCTACTGCACCGACGACCGCATCCACGACAGCCAGGACCAGACCGGCGCCAAGACCCTCCTGCGGGTCCGCCGCCGGGGCCGGACCTCCCTGTGGGAGCCCTTCTCCCAGCGCTACGACGGCCTCTACCGGGTCGTCCGCAGCCTCTACAAGAGCGTCTACGGCAACAAGATCCTGTTCGAGGAGCGCAACCAGGACCTGGGCCTCCGCTTCCGCTACGGGTGGCTGAACAGCGAGCGCTTCGGCTTCGTGCGCCAGTCCGCCCTCCACAACGAGGGCGCGGACCCGGTCAGCGTCGACCTGGTGGATGGTTTCCAGAACGTGCTGCCGTTCGGGGTGGAGCGGCGCTTCCAGGCGGAGTACAGCACCCTGGCCGACGGCTACAAGCGCACCGAGCGGGTGCCCGGCACCAGCCTGGCACTGTTCCGGCTCAGTTCCATCCCGGTGGACAAGGCCGAGCCCAGCGAGGCGCTGCGCGTGAACCTGGCCTGGTCCGCCGGGCTGGAACCCGCCCGGCGCCTGCTCTCCACCGCCCAGCTGGAGGCCTTCCGGATGGGCGCGCCGCTCCAGGAAGAGTCCGACGTGCGAGGCCAGCGCGGCGCCTACCTGCTGAACGCCACCGTCGACCTGCGGCCCGGGACCCGGAAAGACTGGCTGATCGTGGCCGAACTGGGCCAGGACGCGGTCGGCGTGCGCGCCCTGGCGCGGCTCCTGGACACCGCCCCGGACCCGGCCGGCCTGGTGCTGGAGGACGTGGCTCGCTGCACCCGGAACCTGGTCCAGCTGGTGGCCGGGGCCGACGGCCTCCAGGCCACCGCGGACCCGCTGAGCACCTGGCGGCACTTCTCCGACGCGCTCTTCAACATCATGCGCGGCGGCATCCCCGACGATGGCTACCGGATCTCCAGGGACGACCTGGCCTCGTTCCTGGCCAAGGCCAACGCCCGGGTTGCGGGCCGGCACGCCGCCTTCCTGGCCGCGCTGCCCGAGTCGCTGCCCCACGGCGAGCTCCTGGACCTGGCCGCCCGGCAGCAGGACCCGGACCTGGAGCGGTTGGCCAACGAGTACCTGCCGCTCACCTTCAGCCGCCGCCACGGCGACCCCAGCCGCCCCTGGAACACCTTCTCCATCCAGCTCAAGGACGAGCGGGGCGGCAAGATCCTCAATTTCGAAGGCAACTGGCGCGACCTGTTCCAGAACTGGGAAGCGCTGGGCTGTTCCTACCCCGGCTTCATCGAGAGCATGATCTTCAAGTTCGCCGACTCCTCCACCGCCGACGGCTACAACCCCTACCGGGTCATGCGGGAGGGGTTCGAATGGGAAGTGATCGATCCCCGCGACCCCTGGTCCTTCATCGGCTACTGGGGCGACCACCAGGTCATCTACCTGCTCAAGCTGCTGGAGGCCTCACGCCGCTACCACCCCAGCGCCCTGGCTGGACTGCTGGGCCGGCGCCTGTTCACCTTCGCCAACATCCCCTACCGGATCAAACCCTACCAGGAGATGCTGGCCAATCCCCGCAGCACCATCACCTTCGAACAGGTGGAGCACGACCGGGCCATGGCCCTGGCCGCGGAGCTGGGCAGCGACGGCAAGGCCCTGATGGCCGGAGGCGAACCGGTTCGCGCCAATCTGGCGGAGAAGCTGCTCCTGGTGGCCCTCACCAAGCTCTCCAACTTCGTCCCCGAGGCCGGCATCTGGATGAACACCCAGCGCCCGGAATGGAACGACGCCAACAACGCCCTGGTGGGCTACGGCGTGTCCATGGTCACGCTCTACTACCTGCGCCGCTACCTCGCGTTCTGCCTTGAGCTGTTCCAGGCCCCGGAGGCGACGGAGATCGAGGCCGCCGAAGAGATCGCCGAGCTGCTGGAGGCCGTGGCCGAAGTGTTCCGGGAGGTCGCGCCCGCGCCGGGCCGGCCGGTCACGCCCCGGGAGCGCAAGCAGGTCCTGGACGCCCTGGGCCAGGCCGGGACCCGGTACCGGGCACGAATCTACCAGGACGGCTTCTCCGGGCGCCGGGTCCGGCTCACGGCAGCGCGGATCCAGGCCTTCTGCGCCTCCGCCCTGGCCCAACTGGATCACTCCATCCGGGTCAACCGGCGCGGCGACGGACTCTACCACGCCTACAACCTCATGAAGGTGGCCGGCGACCGGGTGGAGGTGCGCCACCTGTGCGAGATGCTGGAAGGCCAGGTGGCCGCCCTCAGCTCGGGCGCCCTTTCCGGCGCCGACGCCGTGGTCCTGCTGGACGCCCTACGCGCCAGCGCGCTGTACCGGGCCGACCAGAACAGCTACATCCTCTACCCGGACAACCCCCTGCCGCACTTCCTGGAGCAGAACAACATCCCGGAGGGGGCCGCGGCCGGGTCGCCCCTGCTCCGGGCGCTCCTGGAGCGGGGGGACCAGCGCATCGTGGTGCAGGACGTGGACGGCCAGACCCACTTCAACGCGGCGTTCCGCAACGACGAGTGCCTCAAGGCCGCTCTGGAGGACCTGCGGGGAACCGAGTTCGGCCCCCTGGCGGAGCAGGAAGGTCCCCGGCTCCTGGAGCTGTACGAGCGGGTCTTCGACCACCAGTCGTTCACCGGCCGCTCCGGCACCTTCTACAAGTACGAGGGTCTCGGCTGCATCTACTGGCACATGGTTGCCAAGCTGCTGGTGGCGGTGGACGAGGTCCGGCAGGCCGCGGCCGGCGGGGAGCCCGGCACCCTGGCGCGCCTGCAGCGCCACTACCACGAGATTCGCGAAGGCCTTGGCGTGCACAAGTCGCCCGCCCTGCACGGCGCCATCCCCATTGACCCATACTCCCACACCCCCGGATTCGCCGGCGCCCAGCAGCCCGGCATGACCGGCCAGGTGAAGGAAGATATCCTTACCCGCATCAGCGAGATGGGGGTCAAGGTCAGCGGCGGGAGGATCACCTTCCAGCCCTGGATCATGCCCTTGGAGGAGTTCCTCGCCAAAGCCGACACCTTCCGCTACGTGGACCTGGACGGGCAGTTCCAGACCCTCCAGCTGGCCGCGGGCACGCTGGCCTTCACCCTGTGCCAGGTGCCCGTGGTGGCGCACCGGGGCGGCGCCCCGCGCATCATCGTCACCCGCGGGGACGGCCGGCAGGTCATCGGCGGGCTCGCCCTGGACGCCGCCACCAGCGGCGCCATCCACGAGCGCACGGGCGCAGTGCGGCAGTTGGAAGTGTTCCTGGGCCTGGACGGCTAGGATGCGTCTCCTCCTGCCATGCCTGGCCGCGCTGGCCGTCCTCGTGGGCTGCGGAGGCGGAGGCGGCGCCTCCTCCACCGTCACCTCCACCGTCACCTCCACACCCACCCCGACTCCCACCCCCGCCCCCGGCTGGGTGCTCACCTGGAGCGACGACTTCGGCGGGACCGACGGCACCCGACCCGACCCCACCAAGTGGACCTGCGAGCTGGGCGGCGACGGCTGGGGCAACGGCGAGCTGGAGTCCTACACCAGCCTGGCCCAGAACGCCCAGATCCAGGGCGGCAACCTGGTCATCACCGCCCTGAAGGAAACCTACACCGGCGCCGACGGCATCACCTGCGGCTACACCTCCGCGCGCCTGAAGACCCAGGGCCTGTTCTCCCAGACCTGCGGCCGGTTCGAGGCCCGGATCCAGATCCCCCGCGGGCAGGGCCTGTGGCCTGCCTTCTGGATGCTGGGCGACACCTTCGCCTCGGCCGGCTGGCCCGCCTGCGGCGAGATCGACATCATGGAGAACATCGGCAGCCAGCCGGCCACCGTCTACGGCTCCATCCACGGCCCCGGGTTCACCGGCGGCAGCCTCAGCACCAGCCATGCCCTGCCCTCCGGCGACCTGGCCGACGCATTCCACGTGTACGCGGTGGAGTGGTCCTCCGGCCTCATCAAGATGTACCTGGACGACACCCTCTACGCCACCTATACCCCGGCCGACCTCCCCGCCGGCGGCCAGTGGGTGTTCGACCAGCCCTTCTTCCTGATCCTCAACGTGGCCGTGGGCGGCTCCTGGCCGGGGGCGCCGGACAGCACCACCACCTTCCCCCAGCGGATGCTCGTGAACTACGTCAGGGTGTACACCTATCAGTGATGCCGGGCTACCCACAGGGATTGCAGCCAGGGCCGGCGGGGAACCGCTACCCTGTACCCATGAAACTCCTCCAGACCTCCGATCTGCACCTGGGCCGCCGCCGACTGGACGGGCGGCTTCCCGACTCCGACCTGGCCGAAGCCTTCGCCTTCATCGCCGAACAGGCCATCCAGGAGCGGGTGGATGCCTTGCTGCTGGCCGGGGACTGCTTCGACAAGCCCCAGGTGGAGCCGCCGCACCTGCGCCAGGCCCAGCGGGTCCTGGGCCGCCTGAAGCAGGCCGGGATCCCGGTCATCGCCATCGAAGGCAACCACGACAAGGCCTTCGTCCATTCCGACGCGCCCACCTGGGTGCACTACCTGGCCGAGGACGGCCTGTTGACGCTGCTGCGCACGCCGTTCGACGCGGACGGTCCGGTGCTCGCGCCCTGGGATCCGGCGGCCCGCACCGGCGCCTACCTGGATCTGGGCGGCGTGCGCTTCGTGGGGGCCGGCTACCTGGGCGCCGCTACCCCGCACAAGGTGCGGGAGTTGGCCGACCGGCTGGAACCGGACCGCGCCCACGTGCTGCTGCTGCACGCCGGCCCCGACTACTTCGTGGGCGAAGGCGGCGGGTTCTCGGGCGAGGATCTGCGGGCCGTGCACGAAAAGGTCTGCTACCTGGCCCTGGGCCACATCCACAAGCCCATGGTGCACGGGGACTGGGCCTGCAACGCCGGTTCGCCGGAGAACTGCGACCTGCGCGAGGCCGGCTACGACCTGGACCGCACCGGCGCCCCCACCGGTCGCGGCTACGCCCTGGTGGAGCTGGACCCGCTCAACCGGAACGCCCCGGCGGCCCTGGCGGTGCGCAGCAACCCGCGCCGCCCGGTGCACTCGCTGGTGCTGGACTGCACGCCCTTCGGCAACAAGCTCAAGGACGGCGCCTCCGCCCTGGTGCGCGCCGCCGTGGCCGCCATCCGCGCCGCCGGTTGCGCGCCGGCCGCGGTCATCGACCTCAAGCTCACCGGCCGGCTCAACCTGGCCCGCATCGCCCTGGACCAGGCCCTGGCCGCCACCGAGATCGAGCAGGCCGCCCAGGTCACCGCCGTGGCCCTGGACGCCAGCGGACTGAACCTGGACGGCGCGGCCCTGCCCGGCCTGGACCAGCCGGCCCAGCCCACCCGGGAGCTGCTGGAGCGGGCCGCCATCCTCCAGGTGGTGGGCAGCCGCAACCTGTTCGGGCTGGAGGGCCAGGACCCGGCCTTCGCCGCGCTGTTCTACGAGCTGAAGGAAGGGGTCCGGGCAGGCTGGGGCGGCGACGAGCTGGCCGAGCACCTGGGCCGGAGCCCCCTGGTGGACCGGATCCTGGCGGCCCGGGAGGAGCAGCTGTGATCATCCGCGCCATCCGCCTGAAGAACATCAAGTCGTACGGCGAAGGTCCCGACGGCGACGGGGTCACCATCCGTTTCCAGCCCGGGGTGAACCGCATCGCCGGCCGCAACGGGCACGGCAAGTCCACCCTGATCGAGGCCCTTGGCTACGCCATGTTCTCCGCCGAGCCGCCCTGCCTGGAAAGCTTCGACCTCACCACCTACTTCCTGCGGGCCGGCTGCAAGGCCGGGGAGATCGACATCACCTTCAGCCACGGCCCGGAAACCTACCGGGTGGAGCGCGGCCTGGGCCCATCCAGCAAGCGCCGGGCCAAGGTGGTCCTGGTGGACGACGGCAGCATCTGCGCCGAGGACGAGCGGGAGGTCTCCGGCTTCCTCTGCCGGCTGCTGGGCTTTCCCGACCCCAGGCGGCTGGCCGACGTGTTCCTCAAGCTGCTGGGGGTGAAGCAGGGCCACCTGACCCGGCCGTTCGATTCCAAACCGGGCCAGGCCAAGGACTTTTTCGAGCCGCTGCTGGACGTGGAAGTGTTCCGCCAGTGCTTCGACCGGATCAAGCCGGCGGTGGACCGCTTCGAGGAGGACTACCAGCTCCGCAACCTGGAGCTGGCCGTCCAGGAGGAGCGGGTCCGCGAGCGCCAGGACAGCCAGGCCGCCCTGGACGCCCAGGCGGCGGAAGTGGCCGGGCTGGAAGAGCGGCGGGACGCCCTGGCGGCGGCCCTGGCCCAGGTGCAGGCCCGCAAGGAGCAGCTGGAGGCCCGGGCCGCGGCCCTGGCCGAAGCCGCCCGGCTGCGGATGGAAACCCAGCAGCAGTGCGGCCTGCTGGCCCAGAAGCGGGACCAGGCCGCCAGCCAGGTGCAGGCGGCCCGATCCGCCGCCGAGGCCCTCACCCGGCTGGAACCCGCCTACCGGGCCTGGCTGGCCGCGGAAGCCCAGGTCAAGCAGCTGCGCGAGCGCCAGGACCAGCAGCGGCGGCTGGAGGCCCAGCGGGCCAGCGCCGCCCAGCGCCAGGCCGAACGTGCGGCCCGGGCCCAGGCCGCCCTGGAGCGGGCCGGCCTGTTCCAGGGCCAGCGCGCCGCCAAGGACGCGGAACGGCTCCAACTGGAGCGCGAGCATGAGGCCCTCCAGGCCCGCCTGGAGCAGGGCCGGGACGCGGCCCAGGCCGCCCAGGAGGCCGCCCGGGACGCGGAGCAGGCCTTGGCCGTGCTGGGCCCGTTCAGCGCCGGCCTGGCCCCGGCCCTGGCCCGCCAGCAGCGGGCGCTGGCCCAGATCCTGGGCCTGTCGGCCGAGCTGGACGGCTGGGACCCCGCCGCGCTGACCGCCGCCCGGGAGCAGTCCGGCGCCGCCGACCGGCAGGTGCAGGCGCTCACCAGCCATCTGGCCGGCCTGCGCGAGCGGCACCGGAGCCTGGCGGAACAGCTGCGGGAGATCGGCAGCGGCGTCTGCCCCTTCCTCAAGGAGCAGTGCCGGCAGTTCGACCCCGCCAAGGTGCAGGCCGACCTGGGCCGCCTCGACGACGAGATCCAGCTCCAGACCGCTGCCGCCGGACCGGCCGGCGCCGCCGCCGGCACGGCCCGGAACCGGCTGGCCGCGCTGGAGCGGACGGCCGCGGCCCTGGACGGCCAGCGCGTCCAGCTCGGCGAGCGCTCCAGCGAATTCCACGAGGCCCAGGACACCCTGCTGCCCGCCCCGGTGCGCAGGGCCGCGGAACGGCTCGGGGCCTGGATCCCCCTGCCCCCGTTCCCGGCCTGGCCGG
>JARLGP010000276.1 GCA_031292735.1 Holophaga sp. | reverse complement strand
GGTTCCATTGGAATCCTGTCCTCCCGCCACCAGGACCGTCCCATCGTTCAGAAGGGTGGCCGTGTGGTGTTCACGGTCCGTCGTCATCGCTGGCTGCACCCCTGCCGGCGCCGTCCAGGTCCCTGTCGTGGGGTGGTAGATCTCCGCGCTGGCGAGGCGGGTTCCATTGGAATACTGTCCTCCGGCCACCAGGACCGTCCCATCGTTCAGAAGGGTGGCCGTGTCGTCGAAACGTGCCGTCGTCATCGCTGGCTGCACCCCTGCCGGCGCCATCCAGGTCCCTGTCGCGGGGTGGTAGATCTCCGCGCTGGCGAGGGGGGCTCCATTGGCATTCTGTCCTCCTGCCACCAGCACCGTCCCATCGTTCAGAAGGGTGGCCGTGTGGTGTTCACGTGCCGTTGTGAGCGCTGCCACTGCCGTCCAGGTCCTTGTCGTGGGGTTGTAGATCTCCGCGCTGGTGAGGGGGGTTCCATTGAAATTCTCCCCTCCCGCCACCAGGACCGTCCCATCGTTCAGAAGGGTGGCCGTGTGGAAGCCGCGGGGCACAGAAGCTCCGCCGTTCTCAACGAGCCAAGTGCCCTTCTGGATCGTGACGGTCCGGGAATTCGTCGTATCAGTTCCGGCCTGATTCTGAACATTCACCTCAACCTGGAAGGTGCCTGATGAGATTCCTGCAGTGAAGTCCAGGACTCCCGTGCCTTGCCCGGAGCCGATGGAGCCCGTGCTCGTTCCCCCCACCATGCTCCACAGATAAGACATCCCAGCTGGGTTCGGGGCACTGGCCTTCATCCAGCCATCACCTGGGTGGACCGACAGCGGCACCAAAATATTGGCATTGGGCAAAGCCACGACCTGGATGACCAGGGTCGTTTGGGTGCTGCCAGCCGCATTCAATGCCGTCACGGTGTAGCTGGCGCTGGCGGTTACTTCCGTGGGGGTACCACTGATGACACCCGTGCCGGTGGTGAAGGTCAGGCCAGTCGGAAGGGAGGGGCTCACACTGTAGGACGCGACCGCGCCTCCCGTGCTGCTCGGGCCGTTGGCGGTGAGCGCCACCCCCGGGGCGTAGTAGGCGGGGTTGGTGGTGTAGGTAAGGCCCGCCGGGGCCTGGGTGTCAGAGGAGCCGAGACCGGAGGGGCCGGGACCGGAACGGTAATTGCAGCCCACAGCCCCGAAGACCGTAAGCAGACAAGCAAGCAAACATAAGTTCAACCATTGAATGGATCGCATAGGAAGCTCCAAGGCATGCGTGGGCGAAACGAGGGACCACACTAAATGCGTATACATATATAAGTTATGAATTTTTATGAAAGTATTATTGCAACGTGTCAACCTGAGTGTGGTGATATCTTCATACCGGGTGACACGAATGTCGGGTTTTCAGCCGTCATGGTTTGTAGAACTCCGGAAGGTAGTGGTTGGGCCCACCCACCACGACCACCCGGCCATCGCTCAGCAGCGTGGCGGTGTGCCAACAACGCGAACCGAGCAGGCCGCTGGGGATGGACCAGGTGCCCGCGGCCGGATCGTAGAGTTCGACACTGGCGATAGCCTGGTCAGGAGTGCCGTTCCATTTGTGGCCACCGGCGACCAGGACCATTCCGGTGCTGAGCAGCGTGGCCGTGTGCTCGCGTCGGGTCAAGGCCAAGCTGTCGGTCGTGGACCAGGTGCCGGTGGCGGGGTTGTAGAGCTCGACGTCGGAAGTTAAATCGGAATTGCTGAGTCCGCCCACGACCAGGACCTGGCCGTTCTTGAGCAGCGTGGCCGTATGAAACATGTGTTCAACCTTCAAGGCGTTGACGGTGGTCCAGGTTCCAGTGTCCGGGTCGTATAGTTCGCAACTGGCGAGAGCCGACGTGAACTGCATCGGATCGATAACATTGTTGTCTCCGCCCGTAACCAGGACCTTGCCGTTGTTGAGTAGCGTGGCCGTATGAGAAGAACGGCCTGTGGCCAGGCTGCCGGTGGCGGACCAGGTGCCGGTGGCCGGGTCGTAGAGCTCGGCGCCGGCGAAACTGTGACCGGACCCGTCACTTCCGCCCGTGACCAGCACCAGACCATTGTTCAGCAGCGTGGCGGTGTGAGCGGCCCGGGCACTGACCATGCTGGAGGTGGCGGACCAGGTGCCGGTGGCCGGGTCATAGAGCTCGCTACTCGCAATAATGGCGCTGTTACGGTCAAACCCGCCTTCCACCAGGACCTTCCCGCTGGGGAGCAGCGTGACGCTGCCACCAAACCGGGCCGTGGCAAGGCTGCCGACGGTGGACCAGGTGGCGGTGGCCTGGTCGTAGCGCTGACAACTGGCCAAAGCGATTTCTGCCTTGGACATGCCACCTACCAGGAGCAGCTTGCCGTCGGCCAGCAAGGTCGCCATCTGGTTTCGCAGGGGAGACCCAAAGCTGCCCTGGCTTGACCAGGCGGTGGTGGCCGGATCGTAGCATTCGGGGGCGGCAATGCTTTCCGGTGAGTTGAGGCCGCCAACGCTGTTCGTGCCATGTCCGCCCAGCACCATTCCGCCCGCGACCAGTACCTGGCCGTTGCTGAGCAGCGTGGCCGGGTGGCTGTGCCGAGCGGTGGCGAGGCTGCCGGTGAAGGACCATGTGTTGCTGGCGGGATCGTAGCTTTCGGCGCTGGCCAGATCCAACCCGGTCAGGTCGGTGCCGCCCACGGCCAGGACCTTGCCGTTGCCCAGCAGCGTGGCCGTGAAGGAGGCCCGGGGGGCACCGAGGCTGCCTGCGGCGGACCAGGTGTTGCTGCCCGGGGCGTAGAGCTCCGCGTCGGCGATGGTGCCGGTGCCGTTTTGACCGGCCGCGACCAGGACCTGGCCGGTGCCAAGCAGCGTGGCCGTATGGTTATACCGGGCTGTGACGAGGGGGCTGGCGCTGGACCAGGTGTTGCTGGCCGGATCATAGCGTTCGGCGCTGGCCAGGGCGGTGGAACCGTTGAGTCCGCCCGTGACCAGTACTTGGCCGCTGGGGAGCAGAGTGGTTGCGAACAAGGTTCGGGCGATGCCTAGGTTGCCGGCCTGGGACCAGGTGTTGCTGGCCGGGTCGTACAGCTCGGCGCTGGCAAGGGCGCCGGAACTGTTTTGTCCGGCGGTGACCAGGACCTGGCCGCTGCTGAGTAGTGTGGCTGTATGGTTGGTCCGGGCCATGGCGAGGGGGCTGGCGTTGGACCAGGTATTGCTGGCTGGGTCATAGAGCTCGACGCTGGCCAGGAAGACTCCGGCTCCGTCGAGTCCGCCGGTGACCAGGACCAGGCCGCTGCGGAGCAGCGTGGCGGTATGCAGGGACCGGCCTGTGGCGAGGCTGGCGGTGTTGGACCAGGTCCGGGTGGCCGGATCGTAGCGTTCGGCCGTGTCGAGGGTTTCGGTGGTGGACCAGGTCTGGGTGTCCGCATCGTAGTGCATGGTCGTGGCTGGGTGTTCAGTCCGGTCGGTTCCACCCACGGCGAGCACCTCGCCGCTGCCGAGCAGCGTGACCGTATGGCCGCCTCTGATGGTCATCGAGGACACATCCCTCAGGAACTGGCCGTTCACCACCTGCAGTGCAAGGTCGCTGCTGGCCGAATCCCCGGCCAGGTTCTGCACGCTCAAGCCGAGCTGGTAGGTGCCCGGGGTGCTTCCGGTGCCGTAGGACAGGGTATTGGCGGTGAGGTCGCCGGTGGTGCTGACGCTGGCACTCCCGCCGGCGAGGGTCCAGAGGTTGGTCATCCCCGCCTGGGGCGGAGTGGAAGCCAGGATCGGGGTGTTGCCGTAGAAGACCAGGTTCTGAGCAAAGATGCCGGCGCTGGGCGCCGCCACCACGGTGGCCTGGGCGCTGCCAGAAACAGCATTGACGACGTTGCTGACCGAGACCGAGGCGGTGAAGGTTCCGATGGCGCCGGGGGTGTAGCTGATCTGCGAGGTGCCTTGGCCCCCGGTCAGGGTTCCGTTGCTGAGCGACCAGAGGTAGGTCATGCCGGCGCCCTGGTCCTGGATGCTGGCCTGGAGGCCTGCCTTGCCGGTGGTGACATAGGTGGCTGCCGCGATGACGGGAGAGACGGGGGGCAGATAGTTCACCGTGATGCGACCGGTGGCCAAATTGCCCAGGTTATCGATGACCCGGACGGTATCGGTGACCTGCCCGCTCCCCGTGGCGCCGGCGGTGTAGACCCCAGTGCCGGCGGCTATGACGCCGCCGGAGTTGTTGCCGACGAGGGACCAGCCGTAGTTGGCGCCGCTGCCACCCGTGGCCGTGAATGTCTGGGTATTCCCCGTGGTCAGGGTCAGAGGGGACGGGGCGATGGTGATGGCCGCCCCCACCGGGATGCTGGTGGTCAGGGTGTTGCCCAGGGAGTCTGTGACCCGGATGCTATCAGTGACGGTGCCGGTGCTCCCGGCGGTGTAGACCCCGGTGGCGGCGACCATGGTGCCGCCAGAGTTGTTGCTGGCCAGGCTCCAGGTGAAGCCCGCGCCGCTGCCCCCCGAGGCGCTGAGGGTCAGGGTCCCCCGCGGCGGGGTGGTGCCGGCCCCGCTGATGCCGAGGCCGGCTGTAACCGTGACGACATGCTGAGCGATGTTCCCCAGGGTATCGGTAACCAGGATGGTATCGCTGACGGAACCCGTGCTTCCGGCAGTGTAGACCCCGGTGCTGGAAACGATGGCACCGCCGGAGTTGTTGCTGGCGAAGGTCCAGGTTAGGCCCTGGCCGGTGCCGCCCGAGGCGCTGAAGGACAGGCTCCCCCGCGGCGCCGTGGAACTGGCGCCGCTGATGCCGAGGCCGACCGTGACCGCGATGACGCGCTGAGCGGTGTTGCCAAGGGAATCGGTGACCAGGACGGTATCGCTGACCGAGCCCGTGCTCCCGGCAGTGTAGACCCCGGTGCCGGCAACAATGGCGCCGCCAGAGTTGTTGCTGGCGAATGTCCAGGTAAGCCCCTGGCCGCTTCCCCCCGAGGCGCTGAAGGGTAGGCTCCCCCGCGGCGCCGTGGGCCCGGCCCCACTAATGCTTAAGCCGGCGGTGACCGTGAAGACGCGCTGGGCGGTGTTGCCCAAGGAATCGGTGACCAGGACGGTATCACTGACCGAGCCCGTGCTCCCGACGGTATAGACGCCGGTGCCGGCGTCGATGGCGCCGCCGGAGTTGTTGCTGGTCAGGGACCAGGTGAGGCCGGTGCCGCTGCCTCCTGAGGTGCTCAAGGGGAGGCTCCCGCGCGGCGCCGTGGAACTGGCCCCGTTGATGCTCAGGTCGGCCGTGACCGGGATGGCACGCTGAGCGGTGTGGCCCTGGGAGTCGGTGACCAGGACGGTGTCGCTGACTGAACCGGTGCTTCCTGCGGTATAGAGGCCGGTGCCGGCGCCGATGGCGCCTCCGGAGTTGTTACTGGTCAGGGACCAGGTGAGGCCGGTGCCACTGCCCCCCGAGGTGCTCAAGAGCAGGGTCTCGCGCGGCGCTACGGTGGCCGGCGAAATGGTGAGGATAGTGTTCTGCGCTGAACTGGAGCCGCAACCTGCGAGGAGGGCGAGCACCATCGCCATGAACATGGCAGAAGGCCAAAGCATGAGGCGCATACACAACTCCCGAAGGATTTAAATAAATTATCAATGTTGAGACAGAGACCACGTATCGCCACTCTAACAGTTCATGATTGCAAAAGGGGTTCTTGTCGAAAATAAAATGTCCCTACGGCTGGCGTGCGTGAAACCAGCGTAAAGGACCGATACCCCCGGTCCCGGTGTCGACCTCAGGCATGCCCCATTCCGAGGACCGATTCCTCAATGGCACAATTCGGCTTGTTGATGATTTTGGCTCAGATGGTTCTGGGCATGCTTTCGGGAGGGCAAACCCCGGTGGAGAGCCAGCCAATTTGGCTACAACACATTACATTTTTCCTGCCATCCAGGCATTTCGTCGACTTTGGGCAAGCCATCCTTTCCAGGGGTGCGTCTCTGAGGGGGGTATGGCCCACTTTCGCGTGGGTCAGATTCATGGGTATATTGTGTTTTGGCACGAGTCTATGGCTCTTCCGACGCTCATTTACCTCGGGATCCTAGCTTCGCAATTCGACCCCGCCCGCTGGTCGTCAGCCCCGAACATGGCGTCTACGATGCGCTCCGGCCAGCCCATGTTCAGCGCCGACTACAGACGCTTCTTCCTCGGCGGAGCTCCGGGCGCGGGCCTGCCGGCCGGCGCCGGGGCCTACCTGGTCCAGGACGGGTCCTGGCGCCTCGGCCTTGGGGTCGGCGCCAATCTCAGGGCGCCGCGCCGGGAATCCGACGACCCCCATCTACATGGCCTCGGCGATGTGGACGGGACCGAGTTCGGCAGTCTGTTCGGAAGCTACAGCAGGCCCTGGCTCTCCGCCCGGGCCGGCGTCGTGACCGATATCGGCAGCCAGCACCAAGGCACCCGCCTGGCCCTGGACCTGGATGGCCGGTTCAGCCCGGTCCACGGCCTCACGCTCTCCGCCGGTCCGGGACTGTCCTGGGCCAACAGACAATACACCCGGACCTTTTTCGGCATCGACGCCGGCCAGAGCGCCCGGTCCGGACTTCCCGCCCATGCCGCCGGCAGCGGCATCAACCTGGTTCGGTTCTCGCTAGGCGCGGACTATCGATTCACCCCCGCCTGGAGCGCCGGGCTCCACCTGACCGCCGCCAGCCTGCGCGGCGATGCTGCTGACAGCCCGATCAGCGAACGCAGGTCCCAGAATACCTATGGCCTGTTCGGGTCCTACCACTTCTGAAGCCGGGTGCGCTATTCCAGCCTCAGGACGTCTTTTGTGTCACGTTGCTGAGCGGGAAATTCCGGAGGCTAAACTCAGGGCTTTCGGCTCTTCGCTGTTTCGAGTGGGTAGCCGCCGGTAGAACCGCATGGAAGCGCTGGGAAACCCCTGGAAGCCGAGATGGCGGTAGAACCCTGCCGCCTCCTCTTTCAAGGCATCCACAACCAGGGTATGGGCGGCAGTCCCCGACTGTGCCGCCGTGGTCAGGGCTTAGGTCAACAGGGACCCGCCCAGGCCCTGCTTCTTGAACCGCTGATCCATGGCCAAGCGTCCGAGCAGCGAGGCCGGCACCGGGATCCGGGAGGGCAATTCCTTCCGGAAAGCCTCTGGCAACTCATCCAAGGTGATCCCTATCTGGCGCGAAAGCTTGGCCTGGGCCTGGGAAACACCCAGGGCGCGCTTCCAGGAGAAGCTGAGGCCGGGGATACCGCACCGCCGGGACATGTTGGCTCCGATAGGATGTCGATAGCCTACACCCTCCCGGGCGTGATCGTCGCCTCGGCCAATCTTCCTGCGTGCCTTCCCGTTCGTCGGAATCTTTGCCTTGGTCCTATCTGTTCTCAGGAAATCACCCTGGGCGGGCGCCTTCCCGGATGGCATCAAGCAGGCTCTCGGGTCCTACAATTTGCCTGGGATCATTCAATATCTTGGGCCAGCCCCCAGGCCGTCAGGGATGACGAGACGGGCCAGATTGACCGGTTCAGGGCCGCTTACTGTTTTCCCACTGGGACTGGAATTCCTCGCTGAGCATCATCAGATCGACGTAGACCAGGGATCGCGTGTCCCCCATGGGGACCTTGATGAAGCATTTTCGAAAGGGACCGTCCGACGAATACCAGTATTTGAGCCGTTTGCCATCGATGGGAATCCTGTCCTCGACATCCTTGAGCTTGAACAACCCCGGGATCTGGAAGAGTTCTTCCTTGGGCGTCAGCACGCCATCCCTGTCGTAGTCCCGACCCTTGACCTGAATGCGTTCCAGTAATCTCATTCCTTCCTGCTGCGGCTTGGTCATGAATGGTCCCGTTAGGTTGGTCAAGCAAGATTGTTGGGCTTGGTTCGCCCAGCACGAATTGCCAATGGGCTACCTTGCATGTTAGTCGACTTTGGAAAGAAAAGGATCCCGACTCCCCGGGGTGATCCTGGCAAGGGAAGACGGTTTGACCCTTGCCAAGGGATCCGATGGCCACCCCAGCCCAAAGGGTGCCATCGAAGGCGGCACCGTTCCAGATCCCCTTCCAAGACAAGTGGGCAACGCTCAGGAATAACCAGAATCGTTTGGGATCTGAAAAACATATAGATTGAATTAATTTTACTTTAATTGGTTATTATAATTAATTATGACTTGCCGTTTAACGCGTTGGCCTTCAGAATGGCTGGGGTGCATAGATGAGCATAGAAATTCCAAAATCCGCGACAATATATTCTCCACTCATCCTTCGGTTTGGCTATGACGCATGGGTTCTAGGTGTCAGCAATCATCTTGCCTGGAAAGCGCCAACGGCCTTGCTTCGCAGATTTTTTGTTTCAAACGCCCATTCGGACCACCTTGAGGCCGGATCAGGGACCGGCTACTTCCCGGATCGGTGCCGGTTTCCCGGCGGGAAGCCCCGGATCACGCTTCTGGACGTGAATCCCCACTGTCTGGCGCAGGCCAGCCACCGCCTTGCGCGATACGGGCCCAGGACCGTTCTGGCCGACATCACCAAACCCCTTCCGCTTGACCGTGGCTCCTTCGGGAGTATCCACCTCGGTTTCCTTCTCCATTGTCTTTCCGGGCCCATGGCAGCCAAGGGGAGTGTTCTGGACAACCTGGCACCGCTGCTGCGCCCGGATGGAGTGCTCTTCGGAACCACCCTGCTGCCGGACGGTGGCAACAGCTTTGCCCGGCTCCTGACCAAGGCATACAACCGCAAGGGAATCTTCGGCAATCTTGGGGACACCTTGGAGGGACTGCGGAACGAACTCTGCGCCCGCTTCCCGGTGGTCACCGTCGAGAGAGTCGGTCAGGTCGCTCTCTTCACGGGCCGGATGGCATAACGACAAACTGACACAGGAGACCATGGTGGCTCGCATCAAGTTGGACCTTCCAGAACAGTTCCATTTCGGGACCAAGATCAAGGTGCGGGAGTCGGACATGAACAAGGGCGGGCACCTGGGGAACGAGGTTCTGTTCTCCCTGCTGAACGAGGCGCGGGTGCAGTTCTACGGCAGCCTGGGCTACAGCGAGGCGAATGTCGAAGGGGCAGGCACCATCATGTCCGATGCCGTGATCGTGTACAAGGCGGAAAGCTTCGCGGGTGATGAACTGGCCTTCGAGGTCACGGCCGGGGATTTCACCAGGGTCGGGTGCGACCTGTTCTACAAGGTCACCAACAGCCGAACCGGGGCAGAGGTGGCCCGGGCCAAGACCGCCATCGGCTTCCTCGACTACGAGGCGCGCAAGATCCTGCCGGTGCCGGAGGGATTTCGAAAGAGGTTCAGCTAGTCATGCCGATCTGCTTTTAAATACTGAAAAATTAAGATATTCAATGTACTAGCTATATTCATAGTTATATGTATTATTTTTTATGACTTTTTTGATTTTTTTCTTGCTTTTACCAATTGGTAAACTACATTTAGTCCAGGCCCTCACAGCCTGAATGCGCCCCTTCCTTCCAGGGATTAGGAGACGAATGCAAGACCGAGACGCCGCCCTTCCAAACTCCACGGAAAACAGCCGAAGCCGCCTCCTTGAGGCTGCGATCTCGCTCTTCTCCCGACGAGGCTACGAAGGCGTATCCATCCATGACATCGGCAGGCAAGCAGGTGTTTCGGCGCAGCTCCTCTATCACTACTTTTCAACGGGCAAGCGAGGTCTATACCGTGAGGCCTACCTGCATGCGCTTCACCACCTGATGGAGCTGTCGGTGCAGGGCATGCCCCCCGACCCGAACCCAGATGACCCGCAGGCGCGGATGATCGCCGTAGAGGGTGTTGCCACCTTCATCCGCAATGTGGTCACCGCCGCCGGACATGCCGAGGATCCCCGGGAGACCGAAATGGTTCACCTGGCTTACCGGGAAACCTTCGACCTTCCTGAGGATCTCAAGCGGGAAATCATGGAGGAGATCTGGATCTCGGTCAGCAGGATCCGCGGCTTTCTCTTGATCCTCCTCCCGGACATCTCCCCTCTGTCGCTATCCCTGACCGCCACGGCCATCACCGGCCCGCTCTACCACGAGCGCATGATCACGGGGGTTCAGGCGGAGTTGCGGAAGGGCGTCACCATCCCCGCGGACCGGAAGGCCGACTTCTATATCGCCTACGCGCTCCGGTTCCTTGGCATAGACCGGGAATTGCCGGCCAGCCACCGCTACAGCACCCGGAACCTCGATCGCGTCCTCAACGCTCTAACCTGACCAGGATCGCCCACGGTTGCCACCCCCTCCCTATCGGAGGCTGGGAATGGTTTCGTCCGGCCTGGTCCTCCTCACCAACTGGAGCCAATCATGCAAAGCGCCTCGGCGCCCATCCAGGAGCCCAACCCGGCCTTCACCCTTTTGCGGGAATCTGGCCTCGATTTCGACCAGAACGGCCAGAAATCGAGCCTGCAGGAACTGCTCCGTCTCGGGGGCCTCTTCCCGCTCGCGAGAATCCAGGACCGCCTGCCATACTCCCGCAACATGCTCAGCGCCATGGCCAAGGCGTGGAAGGGGGAGCCCTCGGAATGGCTTGTCAACGCACGGATCAATGGCCAACGGATGATCACCCTGATCCACCTGGACCAGTTTTCCGAGGCGTTTGAGGCCCACACGAAAGCCGCCACCGCTCTCTCAGACTCGGGGCCCATCGAGGCCCTGCCCGACCTGGAGGAAGGAGCCGAGATGCTGATCCTCGGCAAGGGCCTCCGAGGCGTCCAGAGGGCCACGGCCCCAGCCTGACCAATGGAACTCCTGGGGAACGGTGTCGAGGTCATAGGACCGGCGCAGTTCCTCAGGCCAGTCCAGCCAGGAGGTCTCCCTGTCCAGAGCCGGGTGCTCCTGGAACACCCATAGCGGACGCAGATAGACGTAGGTGGCCGGCAGGGTCTTTTCGCCCGTGCTGGGGAAGCCCAGGGCCACGTTGTTGGGGAGCTGCTTCAGCTCGTCGATTTCCACGAAGGGTTTCTCCTCGGCGGTCACCGTCCGGGTGGAGGACATGGCCAGGCCCTGGTTCACGAAGGCGCCCTGGATGTACGAGAGGTCCGAGGCCCGCCCCCCTTCCGTCACGGCAAGCATGGTCTTGGCGATGTCCTTGGTGCCGGCCTCCTTCTGGATGAGCTCCATGGAGTGGAGGTCAGACTGGCGTAGGTAGAGGTGGGTCATGGAGTTCTGGAAGAAGGTCTCCGCGGCCTTCTCCTTGCCGGCGGAGAAGGCCTCCAGGATGGAGTTGTGGGATTGGGTGAGCTCCCAGCAGCTGGCGCGCTTGGACCGGCAGAGGGCCTTGAACTCGTTGTCCCGGGGCGTCGCGCTGGTCTGGCACTCGTCGGCCATGAGGAAGGTCGGGCAGTAGCCGATGTGCGTCCCGAAGCGGGGCGGCACGATCAGCTTCCCCTGGGCGTCCACCGCACCCCGACGCAGGACGGCGTCCTGCCACTGGGACTTGAGAGAGACCTGGATGAAGGTGGCGGCATCGAACCAGCTCACCTTGCTCATCTGGAGGCCCAGGATCCGGCCGTAGTCCAGGATCTGATCGAACCCGGTGAAGACGTGGCTCTGGGGACGGACCTGGCCGCGGTCGTTGTCCACGTCGTCCCGCCGGGGCCAGGGGCAGCAGGGGCCGGTGAAGTATTCCTCCCGGGTGGGGCAGAAGACCTTCCTCAGCTCGGGGAACTTGAACATGTCGATGCCGGCCTTGGCACAGCTCTCCAGGGAACCCCGCAGGTTGAGACTCATGCCGTCGCGGCGCTTGCGGATCGAGCGCCAGCGCCGCTCCAGCTCCAACACCCGGGCGGGGTCATGGGCGAGCCGGTTCATGGCCCGGTCCTGGAGCTCATCCTGGAGGGTGTCGTTGATGAGTACCTCCAGATACTCGAAGAGGGTGTAGTAGCCGTTGGCGTCGTCCAGGAGGGCCAGGTAGTCCATGACCAGCTCTTTGGGGGCCGTCTCCCAGAATGGATCGCTGATGGTGGCGCCCTTGTTGAAGTTGCGGATGATCCAGCCCAGCTGGTAGCCCACGGCCCAGGTGGCTAGGTTCGGGTTGTAGATGACGTTCCAGACGACATTGCCGCCCGGGCCGATGCGCAGGATGTCCTTCTGCCGTCCCCAGTCCCGGGCGAAGGCCTCGGCGGCCTGGACGAAGTCCCCCTTTTCGTCCAGGAGCAGGCCGCTG
>JARLGP010000275.1 GCA_031292735.1 Holophaga sp. | reverse complement strand
GATCGCCACCCCATCCCCCTTGCGCTCCACCTTGGCCGTGCCGCCGTCCTTCAGCGCCCCGAACAGGATGGCGTCGGCCAGCGGCTTCTTCAGCTGCTGCTCCACCACCCGGGCCATGGGCCGCGCGCCGAACGCCGGCTCGTAGCCCTTGTCCGCCAGCCATTCCCGGGCCGGTTGGGAAACGTGCAGGGTGACCCCCTTTTCGGCCAGCATGGCGTCCAGTTCCTTCAGGTTCTTGTCCACCACCTTGAGGATCTCGGGGCGGCCCAGGGGGGCGAAGGTGACGATGGCGTCCAGGCGGTTGCGGAATTCCGGGGAGAAGGCCTTCTCGATGGCGCCCCGGGAGGAGGTGGCCGCGCCGGCGTCGCTGAAGCCCACCCGCCGGGCGCTCTGGTTGCGCGCGCCGGCGTTGGTGGTGAGGATCAGCGCCACGTGGCGGAAGTCGGCCTTGCGCCCGTGGTTGTCGGTGAGGGTGGCGTGGTCCATCACCTGCAGCAGGATGGCATAGATATCCGGATGGGCCTTTTCGATCTCGTCCAAAAGCAGCACGGCGTGGGGGTTCTTGCGCACCGCGTCCACCAGCAGGCCGCCGTCCTCGAAGCCCACGTAGCCCGGAGGGGCGCCGATCAGCCGGCTCACGGCGTGCTTTTCCATGTATTCGGACATGTCGAAGCGGATGAACTCCACCCCCAGGATCCGGGCCAGCTGCCTGGCCAGTTCGGTCTTGCCCACCCCGGTGGGGCCGGCGAACAGGAAGGAGCCCACCGGCCGCTCCGAGCCGCGCAGGCCCGAGCGGGACAGCTTGATGGCGGAGCAGACCTTCTCCACCGCGGGGTCCTGTCCGAACAGCACGGCCTTCAGGCCGTCCTCCATGTGGGCCAGCCGGTCCCGGTCGTCGTCGGTCACCGCCTGCACCGGCACCCGGGCGATGCGCGCCACCACCGCTTCTATTTCGGGGACGCCGATGATCTTCTTGCGCTTGCGGGCCGGGAGCAGCTTCTGGGTGGCGCCGGCCTCGTCCAGGATGTCGATGGCCTTGTCCGGCAGCAGGAGGTCGCGGATGTGCCGGGCCGAAAGGTGCACCGCCGCGTCCAGGGCCGCGTCGGAGAACTTGACCCCGTGATGCTCCTCGTAGCGGGATCGCAGCCCCTTGAGGATGTTGATGCTGTCCTCCTCGCTGGGCTCGCTCACGTCGATCTTCTGGAACCGGCGCGCCAGCGGCCGGTCCCGGTCGAGGGAGGCCTTGAGGTCCTGGTAGGTGGTGGCCCCGATGCAGCGCAGCTCGCCCCGGGCCAGCACCGGCTTGAGCAGGTTGGAGGCGTCCATGGACCCCCCGTTCACCGCGCCGGCGCCCACCAGGGTATGGATCTCGTCGATGAACAGCAGGGCGCCGGGATGCTGGGCCAGGGCCTCCAGCACCGCCTTCACCCGCTCCTCGAAATCGCCCCGATAGCGGGTTCCGGCCAGCAGGGCGCCCATGTCCAGGGAGTACAGGGGCGCGCCCTTGAGCGCGTCGGGCACCTTGCCTTCGTGCAGGCGCAGGGCCAGGCCCTCGGCGATGGCGGTCTTGCCCACGCCGGTCTCGCCCACCAGCAGCGGGTTGTTCTTCCGGCGCCGGCAAAGCACGTGCATGACTCGCTCCAACTCGGCTTCCCGGCCGATGAGGGGGTCGATCCGGCCCTCGGCCGCCCGGGCCACCAGGTCCACGGCATAGGCCTTCAGGGGATCCTTGGTGGGGGACTCGGTCTCCTCGGTGGCTTCGGGCGCCTCCTTGGGCGGGGCGCCCAGGTTCGGCCCCACCTCCGCCCCGCCGTGGGCCAGGTGCTTGAGCAGCGGCAGCCGGTTCACCCCTTCGCGCTTGAGCAGGTAGCTGGCCTGGCTCTCCTTCTCCTGGAGCATGGAGACCAGCACGGCGCCGCTGTTCACCGCGGCCCGTTCGGAGGAGATGGTGTGCAGGATGGCACGCTCGATCACCCGGTTGAACCCCTGGGTGGGGGTGGGGTTGGCCGACTGCTCCGCGGGCAGGACCTCCATCCTCTGCTCCAGGAAGGTCTCCAGCTCCTTGCGAAGCCGCCCGGAGTCGCCGCCGCAGGCGGCCACGGCGTTCATCACCATGGGGTCGTCCTGCAGCGCCAGCAGCAGGTGCTCGAGGGTGAGGTACTCGTGCCGGGCGTCCCGGGCCATGCCGAAAGCATGCTGGATGCACCGGTTCAACGCGGCGGTGAGGGCAGGGGTGGGGGGTGGCATCTCAGGCCTCCGGGGCTTTCAATCTACGACTCCGGCTCAAGGGTGCACAGGAGAGGGTATTCCTTGGCTTCGGCCATGGCCTTCACCTGGGCCGCCTTGGTGTCGGCCACGTCGAACGGGTAGATGCCGGCCAGGCCCTTGCCCTTGCGGTGGACCTCGAGCATGATGCGCACGGACTCCGGCTCGGTCTTGCGGAACACGCTCTGCAGGATCCACACCACGAAATCCTGGGTGGTGTAATCGTCGTTGTGCAGGATCACCTTCCACTGCACCGGCGGGGTCAGGCGCAGGTGGGTGCGGGTCTTGGTGCCAGTGCTCGCGCTGTCTAATATCTTGTTCGAGTTTGCCCTAGTCATTTTGCGGTTCCCGCTGACTCAACCTTTATTGTACCTGGAATGCCGGGAGGGACTAGCGCAGGATCCGTTCCGTCTCCCAACCGTCCTGTTTCTGTAAATATAGATCCCAAAAGACTTGAGCAATCAGGTCGGGGGCGAAGCGGGTGTCCGGCTGGACGAACCCGCAGACGGTGACCGTGGCGGCATGGATCCCCTCCGGCGCCAGTTCCTGCCCCAGCGAGAGGGCCAGGCTGCGCAGGGCCGCCTTGCCCAGGGAGGCGGCGGCCAGCCCGGCCTGGGGCCCCAGGGCCAGCCCGCCGCCGGTGAACAGCAGGGTGCCGCGCCCGGCCCGGCGCATGGCCGGGAGCGCCCAGCGCGCCGCGGCCAGGGCCGAGCCGACGCTCACCTGGAGATCGGCCGAGAGCCGGGCCGGATCCAGGTCGGCGGCGGGCCCGGGGGCGCCGGCCGAGGCGTTGTAGACCAGCACCTCCGGGTGGCCGGCCCAGGCTTCGATGGCGGCCAGCGCGCCCCGCAGCTGCTGCTCCCGGGCCAGGTCCGCGCCCAGCACCAGCGCCGCCCCGGCCTCCGGGCCCTCCAGGGCGGCCTGGAACTCCGCCAGCGGATCCGCCGGGCGGGAAACCACGGCCAGCGCGAACCCGCCCAGCCGGAACCGGCGGGCCACCGCCAGGCCGATGCCGGGGCCGGCGCCGACGATCACTGCCAGGGGTTTGGCCATGGGGAGTCTTCCAGGGACCGCAGGGAGTTGCGGAACCCAGATTGTAGCCGGCCCCTTGACCGGCATCACTCCGGCCGGTTGCCATGCCCTGGTAAACTTGCCTCCATTGAATTTTTTCCCAGAGGACTCTCATGGCCATCACCCGTCTCGAACAGATGCTCGCAGCCGTGCAGTCCAGGCCCAAGAAACGCCTGGCCGCCGCCTTCGCCAACGATGCCCACACCATCCAGGCGGTGCACGACGCGGTGCAGCGGGGCATCGTCGACGCCACCCTGGTGGGCGACGAGCGGGCGATCCGCGAACGGTGCCAGGAGCTGGGCATCGATCCGGCCGGATTCCGGATCGTGCACGAGCCGGTGGACACCGCCGCCACGGCCAGGGCGGTGGCCATGGTGCGCTCCGGGGAGTGCCAGATCCTCATGAAGGGCCTGGTGAGCACGGACAAGTACATGCGGGCCATCCTGAACAAGGAGGCCGGGCTGCTGACTCCCGGGGCGATCCTTTCCCACGTGGCGATCATCGAGCATGCCCGCTACCCGAAGCTGCTCATCTGCGGCGACATGGCGGTGGTGCCCTATCCCGAGCTGAAGGAGAAGCTGGCCATCACCAACTACTGCATCGCGGTGGCCCAGGCCCTGGGCATCGCCCAGCCCAAGGTGGCGGTGATCGCCGCCACGGAACAGGTGCTGCCCAAGATGCAGGCCACCGTGGACGCGGCCATCCTGGCCAAGATGGCCGAGCGGGGCCAGATCAAGGGCGCCCTGGTGGACGGGCCCATGGCGCTGGACGTGGCCATCGATCCGGAAGCCGCCGCCACCAAGGGCGTGGGCGGCGCGGTGGCCGGCAACGCGGATTGCCTGGTGTTCCCCAACATCGATGCCGGCAACGTGTTCTACAAGACCAGCAGCAAGCTGTGCGGCTGCGAGATGGCGGCCATGGTGACCGGGGCCCAGGCGCCCTGCATCCTGTCGTCCCGGGGCGACAGCGTGCTGACCAAGCTCTACTCCATCACCCTGGCGGCGCTCACGGCCAAATGACCGGCCGGACGCTCAATCCAGCTTGATGAAGGGAGCCGGCTTGCCGGAAATGAGCTCCCCCAGGCCTTTCAGGTAGTTGCGCTTTTCCCAGGTGGCCTTGGGGTTGGTGGTGGTGAAGGTGACCGGCAGATCAATGCCGGCCTTGTCGGCGATGTTGATGCCGGTGACGGTCAGGCCGGCGGTCTTGCTGTCCTTGTCCTTGGTGAATTTCAATTCCACGTTGACCAGGCCGACCCTGGGGAAGAACACGATCCAGTAGTCCTTGTTCCGGTCGAAGGTGAAGGACGTGATGTTGCCTTCCTTCAACTCGCGCACCGGCTTGGTGGTGATGTCATCGTCATCGTTGTACACCGGCTTGACGTTGTAGATTTTGCATTTGCCCAGTTTCCCGGTGCCCCCCACGAGGCTCACGGTCCACGGCGAGGCAACCGCCGTGTGCTTGATCAGGCTGGGCAGGGAATCCGCCAGGGCCATCCGGGGCGCGCAAAGCAGGCCTCCCGTCAGGATCAGGGCGGTGTGGATGATGGGAAATCTCATTTTATTCCTCCGTTGCGGCCATCGCGGCATTACTCGCTCTTGTTGGTTTTCCCCTTGGGCGGGGGCAGCCGGACCCCGATGATATGGATGGGGTTCACGTATTTGTTGGCGAAGGCCCCCTCGCCCGGAGTCAGCGACAGGACGGCTTCGTAGCGGAAGGCTTCAAAATCCGGAGCAAAGGTGAAGTAGCAGGTCTTGTCGTCGGTCTTGCCTTTGCTGGCCCGTTCCATGGTGAAGGACAGCTTGCCGTTCCTGGCATCCTGCAGATAGAACTTGCCGGAAAAATCCACGCCGGTTTTCACCAGCCCAAACCATTTCCTGGGCGGAACCGGGCTGAGCAGGATCTCCCCGTCCGGCGCGATGGTCAGTTTCGCCGTTCCTTTCAGCTTGCCCTTCTTGTTGAAGCCGGTCTGGGCGGCATTCAATTCCAGGATCTCGATTTCGCCGTTCATGGTGGTTGCGGGATCTACCCCGACCTGCCAGGGATCGGTGGAATTGTTGGTGATGGTGAGTCCCTTCCGGCGCTCCTTGTCGACTGCGGTCTCCTTGGCCTGGGCCAGCAGGAACGCGCCATGGACGGCAAACAGACCGGTCAGCAGGGTGAGCGCCAGGGATCGCATTCGCATCCGTCCTCCTAGATGGGTTGGTAGGCAGAAATATAATTATTTCATTCTGGCTGTCAAGCACGCCCTTCAAAGGCTTGACTTGAATAAAATATACATTAAGTTGTCGGCACCCATCTCAGGCCGTGGACTCGGCCCCTTCGCCCGAAAAAGGAGCTCCATGCTGAACAAGAATTTTCGACTTGCCCTGGTCGTGGCCGGCGTGACGGCGGCCGCCTGGGCCGATAGCAAGCCATGCCTGATCAAGGTCATCGGCCTCCAGGCCCCCTGGACGGTGACCAAGGCGAGCCCCGCCGAGGACGGCAAGTGCAAGATCTATGACACCGAGCCTGTCTATAGCTCCCTGAACAATGTGAATACCAGGGAAGCCAAGGAGCTGAAGGAGGAGGGAGCCACCTTCACCTTCAAGCAGGGCAAGAACTACTGGCTCGTGTTCTATCCCAAGGACCGCAAGGTGTCGGTCCGGCTGGATTTCGTCAAGGGCCGCACCGACAACAAGACCACGGTCACGGTCAACGGCACCTTCGCCCTGACGAAATGGTTCAAGGGCCCGGAAACCGCCATCGCCTACCAGAACAGTTCGGACAAGGGGCTGGTCGCCTTCGACAAGGCCAATTTCGGCGAGGGCAACACACCCAAGGGCAAGCCCGAGAAAGTATTCCTGACGCTGAGATGACCCCCTACCGCTTCCGTCCGGTATAGACCCTGGGCGCTTCCTTGCCCGACAGCACCCGCAGAGCCCCCTTGGCCAGGGCGGCCATCTCGTTCTCGCCCGGGTAGACGGTGACGCCGCTTCCGGCAGCCGCGACGGCGCGCTGGATATAGGCCACCGTGGGCTTGCAGCGGGCCATGCCGCCGGTGAGGAGGATCTGGTCCACCTTCTCGCCGTCGAAGGCCGGCAGCATGGAGGTGATCCACTTGGCGATCTGGTAGGCCATGGCGTCCATGACCTCCACCACCTCGGCCTCGCCGGTCTGGTAGCGCCGCTCCAGCTCGCGCAGGTCGGCGGTGCCCAGCAGGTCGATGAGGCCGCCGCTGCCCTTGTTGAGCTTCTTCAGCTGGTCGTGGGTGTACTGGCCGGAAAAGCACAGCTCGATGAGCTGGCCCACCGGCAGCGAGCCGGAACGCTGGGGGGTGAACGGGCCTTCGCCGTCCAGGGCGTTGTTCACGTCCTGGTAGTGGCCGTGGTGGTGCGCGCCCACCGAGATGCCGCCGCCCATGTGCGCCACGATCACGTTGATCCGCTCGTAGAAGGTCTGCTGCTCCTCGGCGTAGCGGCGCGCGGTGGCGATCTGGTTGAGCGCGTGGCTGATCACGATGCGCCGGATGGCCTTGATGCCGGTGATCTTGGCCCGGGCCGGGACTTCGTCCACCACCACCGGGTCGACGATGAAGGCGGGCCGGCCGCTGCCCACCAGCAGCTCCCGGGCGATCAGGCCGCCCAGGTTGGAGGCGTGGTCGCCCTGCACGCCGTCCAGCAGGTCCTGGGCCATGGTCTCGTTGACGGTGTAGGTGCCGTGCGCCACCGGCCAGAGCACGCCGCCGCGGCCGGCCACCGCGTCCAGGCCGGCCACGTCCAGGCCGCTCTGGGCCAGGAAGGCCAGGATGGCGTCCTTGCGGAAGCCGAACTGGGCGGTGACCGGCTGGCCCTCGAAGGGCTTGAGCTCCTCGGCGGTGTGCTGCAGTTCCTGGGTGAAGCGCTCGTGCTCGCCTTCGTAGACGGCGATCTTGGTGGAGGTGGAGCCGGGGTTGATGGCCAGCACCCGGTAGCGGCGGAAGAAGGTGTCCTTGGGCGTCTCCCGCCAGGCGCCGTAGCGGTACATGCGCACCACGGAGGCCTTCACTGCCAGCCGGATGTCCTCGGGGGTGCAGTCCATGGCCAGGTCCACGCCCTTGAAGCGCAGGCCGAACATCACCGGGAACTTCTTGGCGTCGGGGAAGCGGATGGCGTAGAGGTGGTAGAGCATGCTGCCCATGTCCAGGTTGGGGCAGATGATCACGTTGGCCGCCCCGGGCCAGGGCAGGTCCTGCCCGGGCTGGTAGTAGGTGGCCGAACGCCTGCTCAGGGCGACGCTCACCTTCACCTCGCCCTGGATGCTGATGGACTGGTAGCGCTTGCCCCGGCCCATGCGCTCCTCCAGCAGGGCCGGCACCAGCTGGGTGGCCTGGCGCACCAGGGCGGGGGAGGGGCCCTCGTCCGAGCCGCGGTTGGAATGGGACACGATGGCGCCGTGGATGTGGGGCAGCACGTCTTCGGGAATGAGGTCGCGGGCCACGGCGCAGGTGCCCACGGCCACCTTGGCCAGCAGTTCCGGTGTCATGGTGGCGTTCACCCCCACGTCGCCGAACACCACGATGTTCTGGGCGAACACGTTGTCGGGATGCTCGTCGGGCAGCACGAACACGCCCGCTTCGCAGCAGTCCGCCTGGGCTGCCAGCATGCGCACCATGGGGCGGAAGAACTGGTTCTCGTTGGAGGCGGCGCCGCCCACCACGGTGTCGCCGTGGCCCTGGGCCACCGCCAGGATGCCGAAGTTCACCGGCTGGCTGGCGAACTCCCGGGCCTCGGCCAGGCTGATCTCCCGGCCTTCGCGCCGGCCGTTCTCCATGTGCGCCTGGGCGAACTCCTCCACCAGCTCCGGGTGGCTGGGGATGTCCACGAAGGCGCTTTCGGCCAGGGCGAAGGCCAGCCGGGTGGGGTCCAGGTCGGGCAGGGTCCGGGCCGCGGTGTCGCGCACCGCCTGCTCCGAAGCCAGGAACACCGGCCGGGCGAACCGGGTGAGGTGGCAGGCGGCTTCGATGATGCGCGGGTCCAGGGCTTCGGGGAACAGGATGGTCGGCCTGGACTTGCCGCTGGTGAGCAATTGCCGGTCGAAGGACCCTTCGATATCGAACATATAAAACCCCTTGGGACCGGAGGATTGTAGCGGCCCGCCCCAAGGGAGTAGGTCACATTGTGACGCTGGAACCGCTTGACGGCTGGCTCTTTCGGGTGTTCCATAGGCAAACCTTTTCACAGGAGGCAGGCATGGGCACCCGCGGCCGGGAAATTGTCGGCATGAACATGGATGTGGATAATCTGCTTCAGCTGCTGAACGCGGCCTTCGCCAGCGAGTGGCTGGCCTACTACCAGTACTGGCTGGGCGCCAAGGTGCTCAAGGGCCCCATGAAGGACGCCGTGGCCGCGGAGCTGAACCTGCACGCCACCGAGGAGCTGTCCCATGCGGTGCTCCTGGCGGGCCGCATCGTGCAGCTGGGCGGCACCCCGGTGCCCAGCCCGGCCCAGTGGTTCGAGCTGAGCCCCTGCAAGTACGACGCGCCCACCGATCCGTTCGTGGGGGTGATCCTGGACCAGAACATCGACGGCGAACAGTGCGCCATCAACACCTACAAGCACCTGATGGATGTGACCAAGGACAAGGACATGGTCACCTACAACATCGCGCTCACCATCCTCACCCAGGAGGTGGAGCACGAGGAGGACCTCCAGAGCCTCAAGGAGGACCTGGAGCTCATGCTGCACCACTCATAGGCTGATGTGGGCCGCCTGGGACGCCTGGGCGCAGATCTCGTGCTGATCGATGTCTTCGGCGTCCCAGGGGTACACCACCCAGATGTCAAGGAGGTGCTGCCCCACCCAGTAGTGCTTGATCCCCGGCGGAAACTCGTCGGTCTTCGGCTTGTCCTTGCAGTGCAGCACCGCCACGCCGATCTCCAGGGGCTGGTGCGACAGCAGCTCCCGCAGGCAGTAGGCCAGGGTGGTGCGGCTGTCGTCCACCTCGTCGATGAGCAGGATCTTCTTGCCCCGGAGCTTGCGCTCCACCTGGTCGATCCACTGGACCTTTTCCGGCTTGATGCCCTTCTGGTTGTTGTCGTTGTAGAGCTTCACGCCCACCGTGAGGATCGGCTTGCGCAGGAAGGTCTTGAGGATCCGCGCCGGGATGAAGCCGCCCGTGCCTATGGCGACGGTCACGTCCGGGTCGAACCCGCTTTGCTGGATTTCCCGGGCCAGGGCCGCCACGGTGCGATGGATCTCATTGTAGCTGAAGTAGCGTTTCGTGATCGTTTCCATTCACCAAGGATACAAGCCCAGGTTAGGTTAATACAGCGTGGATGGGGAACTTCAAATGAGGGCCTCCCGTCCCGGCCTTGGGAGGACGAGCATGAAAATCTCCATCATCGGTGCAGGCAACGTCGGGGCGACCATCGCCCACACCCTGCTCCATTCCGCCGAGGTGCTGAAGGCCATGCTCTCGGAAATGGGCTACTAGCATGGAACCGGTCACTCTCCCCAATGGCGAGCAGATTCCGGCGCTGGGCCTGGGCACCTGGGGGCTGGGCGAGAACCCGGCCCGGCGCCGGGACGAAATCGCCAGCGTGCGGCTCGGGGTCGAGCTGGGCGTGACCCTGGTGGACACCGCCGAGATGTACGGCGAGGGCCTGACCGAGCAGTTCCTGGGGGAAGCCCTGACCGGACTGCGCGACCGGGTGTTCCTGGTGAGCAAGGTCTATCCGCACCACGCCAGCCGCAAGGGCGTGGTGCGGGCCTGCGAGCAGAGCCTGCGCCGGCTCGGCACCGACCGGCTCGATCTCTACCTGCTGCACTGGCGTGGGGGCGAGCCGCTGGCCGAAACCGTCGCCGGGTTCGAGGCCCTGCGCGCCGCCGGCAAGATCCGCCACTGGGGGGTCAGCAATTTCGACACGGAGGACCTGGAGGAGCTGTTCGCGCTGCCGGAGGGCCGGGCCTGCGCGGTCAACCAGGTGCTCTACAACCTCACCCGGCGCGGCCCCGAATTCGACCTGCTGCCCTGGATGGAAGGCCACGCCGTGCCGTTGATGGCCTACAGCCCGCTGGAGCAGGCGCGCCTCGACCCGGGCGGCGCCCTGGCCGAGATCGCCGCCCAGCATGGGGTGACCCCGTGGCAGGTGGCGCTGGCCTGGGTGCTGCGCCGGCCCGGCACCATCGCCATCCCCAAGGCGGCCAAGGCCGAACACCAGCGCGCCAACCACGCGGCGCAGTCCCTGAGCCTGACCGCGGCCGAACTGGCCCGGATCGATGCCCGGTTCGCCCCGCCCAGGCGCAAGCGGGCGCTGGAGATGCTTTAGATTAGAAACGCAGCACCAGGTCGGCCTGCAGGCTTCCGGAAAAGGAATAGCCCACCGGGGTTCCGGCCACGGCCAGGTTCACGTCGTCGAACCGGAGGTCCTTGTACAGGACCTCCAGGCCGAGGTTGCGGTTGAACTGGTAGCCGGCGCCGGCCTCCGGGTAGAGCACCGTCTGGTGGCTGGTGGCCTGGGAGGACAGCCCGGCGGTGGAGGCGGTCACGTTGAAGGAGGCGCTGGCCACCCCCAGCCCGCCCAGGACGTAGAAGCCCCGCCCGGTCCGGCCGCTGAAGAAATAGTTGTAGTCCGCCCCCAGCGAGAAGCAGTTGACCGTGGCGTTCATGTCGATGGGGGAGAGCACCGGGCCCGCCACCGAGGAGGAATCGGTGTAGCGCTGGTATTCCAGCCTGGGAGCGATGGCGTGGCCATCCCCCAGGTCGAAGGCGGTCTGGACGCCCACCCCGAACCCGCTCGCCCACAGGGAGGCGCCGGTCATGGTGAACAAGGCAATGGCACTCAACGGTTTCATGGCACTCCCTCAGGGCAGGGCCGGCGCCGGGAACCCAGGCCGGATCGCGGCGTGGCTGCATGGATTCGGTCCCAGGTTACCAGGGACGCGGGCCCTGGCGGACCGGGCAAGCGGGGAGGAAAATTCATTTGAGAACCAGACTCAATCTTTTATTCTTCAAAGCTGTCATATTGCCTCTCCGGGAGGACTCCCATGCGACAGCACAACCCAACCGCCAAGGCAGCCCCGGAAGTCCTGGGCCCCCAGGCCCTCTTCAATAAGGTCGCGGCCCAGAACCAGGGCATCTTCTTTTCCATCGATCCGGACGGCCACTTCCTGGACGTGAGCCGGGACTGCCAGAAGATCTGGGGCTTCCAGCCCGAGGAGTTGATCGGGCTGAACTTCATGGACTTCATCCATCCGGACGACCGGGTCCGGGTGCGGGCGATCATCGAGGCGGCCCGGAACGGCCCCCTGCCCAGCGCCATCGATGCCCGCTGCCTGAGCAAGGACGGCCAGCCCGTCCACCTCATGTGGAAATTCGCCTGGTCGCCCGGCGAGCAGGTGTGGTCGGCCATGGTCCGGCAGTTCCTGGACCGCAAGGAGCACGCGGAAAAGCTGGCCGCGGTGGAGGAACTGGAGGCCTTCAAGCGGGCCCTGGACGAGCACGCCATCGTGGCGGTCACCGACGCCGCCGGCCGGATCACCTACGTGAACGACAAGTTCTGCGCCATCTCCAAGTACGAGCGCGAGGAACTGCTGGGCAAGGACCATCGCATCATCAACAGCAAGCACCACCCCAAGTCCTTCTTCACCAACCTGTGGGCCACCATCCTGGCCGGCCGGGTGTGGAAGGGCGAGATCCGCAACCGGGCCAAGGACGGGTCGTTCTACTGGGTGGACACCACCATCGTGCCCTTCCTGGGGGCCGACGGGAAACCGGTGCAGTTCGTGGCCATCCGCGCCGACATCACCGAGCGCAAGCTGGCCGAGGAATCCATCCGCCAGTCCCAGAAGCTGGAAAGCCTGGGCGTCCTGGCCGGGGGCATCGCCCACGACTTCAACAACCTGCTCACCAGCATCCTGGGCAACTGCAACCTGGCGAGCATGGTGCTGGCCGCGGAAAGCCCGGCCCTGCCGTACCTGGACCAGATCGAAAAGGCCACCATGCGCGCGGCCGACCTGTCCCGGCAGATGCTGGCCTACGCCGGCAAGGGCAAGGTGGCCATCGGCCGGGTGGACCTGAACCGGCTGGTGCGGGAGATGACCGAGCTGCTCTCGGTGTCCCTGTCCAAGAAGGCGCTCATCCGCTACGACCTGTCGCCGGTGCTTCCCGAGATCATGGCCGACCCCACCCAGATGCAGCAGGTGGTCATGAACCTGGTGACCAACGCCTCCGAGGCCATCCCCGAAGGGGTGAACGGCGCCATCACCCTGCGCACCGGGGAACTGATGGTGGAGAAGACCTTCATCCAGGTCACCTCGCTGCCGGTGGGGCTGAACCCGGGCCGCTACGTGACCCTGGAGGTGAGCGACACCGGCTGCGGCATGACCCCCGAGGTGATCGCCCGGATCTTCGACCCGTTCTTCACCACCAAGTTCACCGGCCGGGGGCTGGGGTTGTCGGCCCTGCGGGGGATCGTCCGCAGCCATGGCGGCGGGCTCAAGGTCTACAGCGAACCGGGCAAGGGCACCTCCATGAAGGTGTTCCTGCCCTCGGCCGATCCGGTGGGGGCCGAGGGCCCCACCCCCGCGGGCCCCGCCCCGTGGCGGGGCGGCGGCTCCCTGCTGGTGGTGGACGACGAGATCGACGCCCGGGCGGTGGCCCGGGCCATGGGCACCCACCTGGGCTTCCACGTGGTGGAGGCGTCCGACGGCGAGGAGGCGGTGGCCCTCTTCCAGCGGCGCAAGGGCGAGTTCGCCATGGTGCTCATGGACCTCACCATGCCCCGGATGGACGGTCGGGAGGCGTTCCTGCGCATGCGCGACATCGACCCCAGCGTGCCGGTGGTGCTCACCAGCGGGTTCAGCGAGAACGACGCGGTGAGCGATTTCGCCGGCCGGGGGCTGGCGGGCTTCCTGCCCAAGCCCTATCAGCGCAGCCAGTTCGAGTCGGTCCTGCGCAAGGCCCTGGAGCCCAAGCCCGGATGAACCCGGCTTCTCCGCCGCCTCCGGGTGTGCTACCTTGGCTCATCAATAAACCAAGCAACCAGTCCAAGCTGGAGCTGATCTTCCCGGGGCACGACGTGCTGATGTACGACGCCTATCCCAAGGTGGCCGAGGGGGTCACCCGGCTGGTGTAAGCATTGATAAGGAGGTTTCATGACATCCCATCCCAAGGCGGCGCTGCTCATTCCGGCGCTGGCACTGCTGCTGGGCGCCGGCGCGGCTGCCGCCCAGCCGGCCAAGTTCCACATCGCGGTATGCACGGCCTCCGTGGCCCAGGGCGAGGACAGCACCCGGGCGGTCGAACAGCTCATGAAGGAATACGGCACCGTCGGCAAGGGCGGGATGATCATGAAGATCGTCGTTCCGGACGATTTCATGTCCCAGCAGGAGACCCTGATCAGCAACCTGGTGGCCCTGACCGAGGACCCGCTGCTGAAGGTCATCGTCACCAACAACATGTTCCCGGGCACCGGGGAGGCCTACAAGCGCATCCGCGCCAAGCGCCCGGACATCCTGCTGCTGGGCGCCATCCCCCTGGAGGACCCGCTGGTGGACACCAAGGTGTCCGACCTGGTGCTGGACATCGACTTCGTGTCCCGGGGCTACACCATCCCCTGGGCCGCCAAGCAGCTGGGCGCCAAGACCCTGGTGCACATCTCCTTCCCCCGGCACATGTCCCTGGAGAGCTTCGGCCGCCGGCGGGCGGTGATGGAGCAGGCCTGCAAGGACCTGGGCCTCAAGTTCGTCTACATGAGCGCCCCCGACCCCACCTCCGACGCCGGGGTGGCCGGCGCCCAGCAGTTCCTGCTGGAAAAGATGCCGCAATGGATCCAGCAGTTCGGCGGCCCGAACCACGACAAGGTGGCCTTCTTCTGCACCAACGACGCCCAGGCCGAGCCGGTGATCAAGTGCGTGGCCGACAGCAAGAACGCCATCTTCGTGGAACCGGGTTCCGCCTCCCCGCTGCTGGGCTATCCAGGCGCGCTGGGCCTCAACCTTTCCGCCGAGCGGGGCAACTGGCCCGCCATCATGAAGAAGATCAACGCCAGCGTGGTCGCCAAGGGGGCCGGCGGCAGGATGGGCGACTGGTCGTACAGCTCCAACTACTCCTTCGTGGCCGGCCTGGGCGAACTGGGCAAGCGGGTGGTGGAAGGCAAGGCCAAGCTCACCAGCCAGAAGGACATCTTCGCGGCGCTCGGCAAGTACAGCCCCGGCGCCACCTGGAACGGCTCCTACTACACCGACATGAGCACCGGGGTGCGGGTGAAGAACTACTTCCTGCTCTACATGGACACCTACATCTTCGGCAAAGGCTACCTGGGCACCACGTCCCTGAAAGTGCCGCAGAAGTATTTCACTGTGAAAAAATAGCTTCAGCTCGGGGGTGACTGGGGGTGATAGGGCCGCGACTGCTTCTCTATGAGGTATTCGAGACCCTCGGCATCCTTCAGCAAGGACTCCCGGCCGGTTGCCCGGGCCGCGTCCTGTAGTTGACGAATCAAGTGCTCCGCCATTTCCAGCGGGATACGGAGTTCAGGTTCTTCCATGAGGCCTATCTCCGCCCTCATTCTACGCTTTTCGGGGGCGGATCGGCTTCCTGGACGGGGCCAGCGCAAGAAATTCAAGACAAAAGGCGGGGGCCGGGGCGAAAATACCTGGACGGTCCCCGCCCCAGCGTTGCGAATCCCAGCCCCCACCTCCAGGAGCTTTCCGAGTGCAAGAGCCCGTGATATCCGAACTGCGCAAGTTCGTGGCGCCAGAGATCATCTTCGGGCTGGACGCAAGGCTGCAGGCCGGGCGCTACGCCCGCACCCTCGGGGCCAGCCGGGTGCTGCTGGTGTCCGATCCCGGAGTCGCCCGCTGCGGCTGGAGTGCCGAGGCGGCCGGCCTGCTGGAGCGAGAAGGGCTGGTGGTGAACCTGTTCCAGGACATCTCCCCCAATCCCCGGGATCCGGAAGTGATGGCCGGCACCCGCCGCTACCTGGACAGCGAAAGCGACCTGATCGTGGCGGTGGGCGGCGGCAGCGTCATCGACTGCGCCAAGGGCATCGGCATCGTCGCCAGCAACGGCGGCTCCATCCTGGACTACGAGGGGGTGGACCAGGTGCGCATCCCGATGCCGCCGCTCATCTGCATCCCCACCACCGCCGGCACCTCGGCGGACGTGTCGCAGTTCGCCATCGTCAACCACGTGGCCGAGCAGGTGAAGATCGCGATCGTCAGCAAGGCGGTGGTGCCGGACGTGGCGCTGATCGACCCCCGCACCCTGCTCACCCTCGACCCCTACCTCACCGCCTGCACCGGCATGGACGCCCTGGTGCACGGCATCGAGGCGTTCGTTTCCAGCGGCCATTCGCCGCTCACCGACCTGCACGCGCTGGAGGCGGTGCGGCTGGTGGCCACCCACCTGGCGGCCTCGGTGCGCCAGCCCCAGGACCTGGATCTCCGCACCCGGATCATGCAGGCCAGCCTCCAGGCCGGCCTGGCCTTCTCCAACGCCAGCCTGGGGTCGGTGCATGCCATGGCCCACAGCCTGGGCGGGTTCAACGATATGATCCACGGGGAGTGCAACGCCCTGCTGCTGCCCCATGTGATCGACTTCAACTTCCCGGTGGCGGTGGACCGGTTCCGGATCATCGCCGAGGCGCTCGGATGCGCGGTGGCCGGGCTGGGCGCAACGGAACTCAAGGCCCGCCTGATCCAGCGGGTGATGGACCTGCGCGGCGCCTGTGGCATCGCGGGCGGCCTGGGGTCCCGGGGGGTGCGCACGGCTGATGCCGGCCGGCTGGCGGCCAAGGCCATCGAGGATCCCTGCAACGCCACCAACCCCCGGCCGCCCTCCAAGGCGGACCTGGAAGCCATCTATCTGGAGGCGTTGTAGATGTCCGGGGAGCGCGACTGGCGCGCCATGCGCGAGCGGATCATCGGCCTGGGCGAGGATTCGGGCCGGAAAAGCTTCTACCCGGAGCTGCAGCAGCGCCTCCAGCAGCTGGAAGATACCCGGGAAAGCCTGCGCATGTCCCAGCAGAACCTCTGGTCGGTGTTCAACAGCTTCCATGACGCCATCGTCATCCATTCCCGCGGGGGCCGGATCCTGGAGGCCAACCAGGCGGCCACGGCCATGTTCGGCCTCACCCGGGACGACCTGCGGGAGAGGTCGGTGGTGGACATCTCCGGGATGGACCCGGAGCAGGGCGATCCCCTGGGCCAGTACCAGGGGGTGCTGGCGCGCATGGACCGGCAGGGCTTCCTGGTGCGCGAGTGGAAGGCCAGGCGCCCGGCCACCGGCGCCCTGTTCGACGTGGAGATCGCCCTGCGCCCGTCCATCTGGTACGGCGAGCCGGCGGTGGCCGTGGTGGTGCGGGACATCACCGAGCGCAAGCTGGCGGAGAACCTGCTGCACCAGGCCCAGAAGCTGGAATCCCTGGGCCAGTTGGCCGGCGGCCTGGCCCACGACACCAACAACATGCTCAGCGTCATCATCGGCTACACGGAGATCCTGCTGGAGGAGCCGTGCGTGGACGACGAGGCCGGCCGCGGCCACCTGGAGCAGATCCTCACGGCCGCCAAGCGTTCCGCCGCGCTGATCAGCCAGCTGCTGGCCTTCGCCCGGAAGCAGGCCATCCAGCCGCGCCGGACCGACCTCAACGGCCTGGTGGAGGAGACCCAGAAGATGCTCCGCCACCTCATCGGCGAGAACAATGCCCTGGTCTGGAAGCCGGGCGCCGACCTCTGGAACGTGTGGCTGGACCCCTCCCAGCTGAACCAGGTGCTGGTGAACCTGGTGGTCAACGCCCGGGACGCCATCGAAAGTTCGGGGACCATCACCCTGGGCACCTGCAACCAGGTGGTGGACGAGGCCTACGCCCAGGCGCAGCCGGATTCCCTGCCGGGGGACTACGTGGTGCTGACCGTCACCGATACCGGGCGGGGCATGGAGGCGGCGGTGCTCGGGCACATCTTCGAGCCGTTCTTCACCACCAAGGACGTGGGCAAGGGCACCGGCCTGGGGCTGGCCATGGTCTACGGCATCCTGCGCCAGAACGGGGGCTTCATCACCGTCTACAGCACGCCGGGGGCGGGCACCACCTTCCGGCTGCACCTGCCGCGGTTCCAGGATCCCCGGGAGGAGGCCGAGGTGGAGGATGAGCAGGAGGCGCCCGGGGGTTCGGAAACGGTGCTGCTGGTGGAGGACGAAGTGGCGCTGCTGCAGATCGGCCGGACCATCCTGGAGGCGGCCGGCTACCGGGTGCTGGCCACCGCCCACCCGGCCACCGCGCTGGAATGGGCCTCCCGGGAACCCGGGGAGATCCACCTGCTGGTCACCGACATGGTGATGCCCGGAATGAACGGGGCGAGGCTGTGCCAGGAGGTGCGGATGATCCGGCCCCGGATCCGGTGCCTGATCCTGTCCGGCTATCCCCAGGATGCCGACTATTCCAGCGTGCCGTTCCTGCAGAAGCCCTTCACCCGCCGGACCCTGCTGCTGAGGGTGCGCCAAGCTATGGACTAGCGGGTGGCCGCTTCCAGCATGAACAGGAAGCTCCGGTAGACCTCGCCGGTGGCCCGGGTGACCGCGATCTCGCAGGTGCGGCTGCTGGAGAAATAGCCGTCGCAGCCCCGGGCCTTCACCTCCGCCGCCTCGGCGCGGGTGGCGCTGGCGGTGAGCTCGGGAAAGAGGAAGCCGCGGTCTCCGGCGAAGCCGCAGCAGCCGGCGCTTTCGGGCACCAGCACCCGCTCGGCGCAGGCCGAGGCGATCGCCTCCAGCTTGGGAGTGAGGCCCATCCGGGTGAGGGAACACACCGGGTGCAGGGCCACGGTGCCCAGCCGGCGGCGCACGGTGAGCCTGGGCAGCAGGTAGTCGTGGGCGAACTCCACCGGGTCGAGGATGCGCAGGTGGTCGAAACGGGCCCGGTTCTCGGCGCTCAGGTAGGGCCGGGCGCCCTTCAGCCCGAGGGCGCAGGGAGAGGTGTCCAGCACCACCGGCAGCGCCCCCTGCCCGCTCCAGGCCCAGAACCGCTCCACCGCCTGGTTCACCGCGGCCCGCTGGGCCGGGGCGTAGCCCTTGGAGGAGAACGGCGTGCCGCAGCAGATCCCTTCGGTGTCCCGGGGGATGTGCAGGGGCAGGCCGGCGCGGGCGGCCAGGGCCACCAGCACCTCGGGCAGGCTGGGGGTGGCGGGCTCCCCGGGCAGGGCGCCCATCACCCGGGAGATGCAGGCGGGAAAGTAGACGGCCTGGGCGCCCTGGACCTCGGTGGGCGGCAGCGGCCGCGCGGCCAGGGGCATCTCCGCGGACCACTGGGGGGTGGCCCGGTGGGCCGCGGTGCGGAACAGGCGGGTGACGGTGCGCAGGGCCCCGTCCCCGAACACCCGCTGGGCCAGGTGGCCCGAGCGCAGCCCCACCCGGAGCACCGTTTCCACCCGGCCCAGGCAGTGCTGCACCGAGCTGGCGATGCTTTGGGCCAGAGGGGAATGGCTCTGCCGGCGCAGGCGCTTGATCATGGTCCCGGTGTCGATGGCCACGGGACAGGTGGTGGCGCAGAGCCCGTCCGCGGCGCAGGTGTCCATGGCCAGGTAGCGGAAGTCCCCCTGCAGTTCCCGCAGCAGGACGGGATCCTCCCCGGTGGCCTCCAGGCGGCCGATCTCCCGGCGCAGGGCGATGCGCTGGCGGGGGGTGAGGGTCAGCTCGTGGCTGGGGCACCGGGATTCGCAGAACCCGCAGCCGATGCACTTGTCCACTTCCGGCTCCACCGGGTACAGGCTCTTGATGGGGTCGAGGTGGCCCCTGGGGTCGGGGTCGAGGATCACCCCGGGGTTGAGCAGGTGCCCGGGGTCCGCCAGGTCCTTGAGCCGCATCATGATCCGCCTGGCCTTCGGGCCCCACTCGGTCTCCAGGAAGGGCGCCATGGAGCGCCCGGTGCCGTGCTCGCCCTTCATGGTGCCGTCGTACTTGTGCACCACCAGGTCCGCCACGTCCTCCATGAAGCGGCCGTACTGCGCCACCGCGTCCGGGTTCTGGAAGAACTGGGTGAGGACGAAATGCAGGTTGCCGTCCTTGGCGTGGCCCACCAGGATGGCGTCCGGGTAGCCGTGCCGGGCGAGCAGCTGGATCAGGTCCATCATGGCGTCGGCCAGGACCGGCAGGGGGAACACCAGGTCCTCGGTGATGAGGGTGGTGCCCGGGGTGCGGGCGGCGCCGATGCTGGGCAGGGCCCCCTGGCGGATCTTCCAGTAGCCGGCCTGCTTCCGGGCATTGCGGGTGAAGCCCGCGGGGGTCAGCAGGGTGAGCCCGCCACAGGCGGCCAGGGCCTTGCGCTCCAGCCCCAGGGGGTCGGTGCCGGCCTCGGCCTGGAACTCCGCCAGCAGGGCGGCGGCGCCGTCCGGCAGGGTCCGGATGGCCTCCGGGATTCCCGGCTGGCGCTCCATGGTGCGCAGGGCGGCGCGGTCCATGAGCTCCAGGGCCGCGGCGCCGGCGTCGCGCAGCGGCAGGATGGCGGCACAGGCCGCGCGCAGATCCGGGAACAGCAGGATGCCGGTGACCTTCACCGGCAGGTCGGGCACCGTGCGCAGCACCGCCTCGGCGATGAAGGCCAGGGTGCCTTCGGAGCCCACCAGCAGGTTGCGGAAGATGTCCACCGGCCGCTGGAAGTCCAGGAAGCCGTTGAGCGAGTAGCCCATGGTGTTCTTCATGCGGTACTTGGCGCGAATCCGCGCGGCCAGGGCGGGGTCGGCCTCCAGCTCGGCCTTCAGGTCGAGCAGGCCCTGGGCCAGGGCCGGCTCCTGCCGGCGGAAGGCCTGGTCGGCGTCCGGGGCCGCGGTGTCGATGATCGTGCCCGAGGGCAGCACGAAGGTGAGCGAGTCCAGGGTGTGGTAGGCGTTCTGGGCCACCCCGCAGCACATGCCGCTGGCGTTGTTGCTGATGATGCCGCCCACCGTGCAGGTGCTGATGGAGGCGGGATCCGGGCCGAGCCGGGTGGCGCACGGGCGCAGGGCCAGGTTCACGTGGGCGCCGATGACTCCGGGCTGGACCTTCACCCGGGCCCCGCCGTCCAGCACCTGGATGCCCTGCCAATGGCGGGCCACCTCCACCAGGAGGCCGTCGCTGATGGCCTGCCCGGCCAGGCTGGTGCCGGCGGCCCGGAAGGTGACGGGGATCCCGGTCTGCCGGCCGAGGCGGAACAGGGCCTGAACTTCGGCCACGCTGCCGGCGAACACCACGGCCCGGGGGATCAGCCGGTAGAAGCCCGCGTCCGCCGCCCAGGCCATCCGCTCCGCGGTGCGGACCAGCACCTGTCCGGGCCCCACGATGGCTTGCAAGGATTGCCGGAGGGCGGCTGAAGGCTTCATTGCATTTCCTTCCTTCAGGTAGGACCGACCCGGATCCTCTCTGGGTGATGCCCGTGCCAAGCTTGAGACATCAAGAATACAACGTCTCGCTCCGTTCTCCCGGGGGGGATGCCGGGGACGTCCCTGGCTCCTCGCGCCAGAGGACCTGGGCCGGGCTGTCGGATGAATCGTGGATTGGAATAGGAAGCTGCGCGATAAGGACGGGCGTGGCATTATTCCTTCTTGATGAGATGGAACATCTCAAGGAACGGCCATGAAATCCAAGACCCATGCGGGAACCATTCTGTTGGCTGACGATGAACCACTGGTGCGGAAAAACGCCTGCGCCATCCTCGGCGAAGCGGGTTTCCAGGTCATCGAGGCGGTGGACGGGCAGGACGCCCTGGTGAGGTACCAAACCTACCATGACGATATCTCTCTTGTTATCATGGACATCCATATGCCCAGGCTGAGCGGGCTAAGCGCTGCCGCCAAGATCAAGGAACTGGACCCTTTGTCCAAGATCATTTTCATCAGCGGCAGCACCCTGCAGGCTCCCTCGGAGGAGGTGGCGGATGGATTCCTCACCAAGCCGTTGCGGGGCAGGGACCTCTTGAACACGGTGCAGCGGGTTTTGCGCGAAACCCGGTTGCAGGGGCCCTACGCCAACGGGTTGTGAACGGAACGGGCGCGGTCACTGGCTGTCCGCCAGGCGGGAGGGGGCGGGTGCGGGGGAATCCTGGGCCAGGCGCACGGCCCAGGCGGCCGAAGCGCTCACGGTGGCCATGACGGTTACCGCCATCCAGCCCCATTGGGCCAGCAGGGCGCTGGCGATGGCGGCTCCGGCGGCCATGCCGGCGAACATGCCCACGAACAGCACGGCGTTGAGGCGGCTGCGAGCGCCCGGGTCGAGGCCGTAGATGATGGTCTGGTGGGCGATCAGGGAGACCTGGACCCCCAGGTCGAACCCGACCGTGCCGATGCCCAGCAGCCACAGCTGGCCGGCCGGGGAAAGGAAGGGTCCGGCGCAGAGGGCGGCGAAGGAAAGGGTGGTCAGCCCGGTTCCCAGCCGGGTCACCCGTTCCGCCCCGTGCAGGTCGGCCAGATGCCCGGCCAGCGGCGCGGCCAGGGCGCCGGCGGCTCCGGCCAGGCCGAAGGCGCCCGCCACCGCGCTGCCCAGGTGGAAGGGCCCCGCGTGGAGCATGACGGCCAGGGTGGACCAGAAGGCGCTGAAGCCCATGGAGAGCAGGCCCTGGGCCAGGGCGGCGCGGCGCAGGGCAGGGTGGCGGCGCAGGAGATCCAGGAGGGAGCCCAGCAGGGCTCCGTAGGGCAGGCTGGTGGTCGGCTTGAAGCGCGGCAGCGCGCGCCAGGCGGAGATGCCTGCGAGGGCCACCCCGATGCCGGCCAGGATGAACATGTGGCGCCAGGTGAAGCGTTCGGCCACGAACCCGCTGACCACCCGCGAAAGCAGGATCCCCAGCAGCAGGCCGGTCATCACCGTCCCCACCACCTTTCCCCGCCGGTCTTCGGGGGCGAGGGTGGCCGCCGCGGGCACGATGTCCTGGGCGAGGGTGGCGCTCAGCCCGATGGCGAGGCTGGCGGCCAGGAGGAATCCCAGCGAGGGGGCGAGCCCGGCCGCCAGCAGGGCCATGACCAGCAGGGCCGCCTTGACCAGGATGATGGTGCGGCGGTCGTGGCGATCGCCCAGGGGGGCCAGCAGCAGGATGCCCAGGGCGTAGCCGAGCTGGGTGAGGGTGGGAACCAGGCCGATCGCCCGGACCCCGGCGCCCAGGTCGGTGGCCATGACGCCCAGCATGGGCTGGCTGTAGTAGAGCGACGCCACGGAGAATCCAGCCAGGGTGGCCAGCAGGAACACCAGGGAGGGGCTGAGTGGTTGGCTGGCCGCATCGCCACGGGGCGTAGGGGGGGTGTCATGCGATTGGCGGATGGATGACATGTTGGGTTCCTCCTTGTTCCTTGATGAGCCAAGTTTGAAAGCCAACCTGGACCCTGCGTAGTGGCGTGATCCGAAGATCGGATATACATTCAGCGTATGAAAAGATCCATCACCCCCCTTCCCGCCAGCTCGCCGGAATCCTCCCCGGCCGCGAAGCCCATGCCGGCTGGGCCGTTGGACCGGATCGAGCTGGTGCAGACCTTCGTACGCATCGTCGAGGCCGGCAGCCTGTCCGCGGCGGCGGCCCAGATGGGCACCACCCAGCCCACCGTCAGCCGCCGGCTGCAGACGCTGGAGCGGTCCCTGGGCGTGCGCCTGCTGCAGCGGTCCACCCACAGCATGCGCCTCACCGTGGATGGCGATCGCTGCTACGAGAGGGCCAAGGGACTGCTGGCCGGCTGGTCCGCCTTCGAGTCCGACCTGCGGGGGGTGGACGAGGAACCGGAGGGCGTGCTGCGGATCGTGGCCCCCCACGCCTTTGGCCAGGAACGGCTGGTCGGGCCCCTGGCGGAGTACCTGCGGCGGTATCCGCGCATGACCGTCGAGTGGCTGCTGCACGACAATGCCGCCATCCAGGATTTCGTCGGGGCCGGCATCGACTGCGTGATCCAGGTGGGTGAAGTGGTCGACTCGGCGCTGGTGTCCATCAAGCTGACCGAGGTGCCCCGGATCGCGGTGGCCGCCCCGTCGGTGCTGGCCGGGGCGGCGGTGCCCCAGCAGGTGGCCGGCCTGGCCGGCCTGCCCTGGGTGGCCCTGCGGACCTACTACCGCAACCAGGTGGCCCTCAAGCATGTGGAAACCGGCGAGGTCCAGCGCCTCTCGATCTCGCCCAGGCTGGTCACCGACAGCCTGTACGCCTTGCGCAGCGCGGTCCTGCTGGGGCTGGGAGCCGGCATCGGTTCCGCCTGGGTCCTGGCCGACGATCTGGCCGCGGGGCGCCTGGTGCATCTTGCCCCCCAGTGGCAGGCGGCGGCCCTGCCGGTGAGCCTGGTCTACCCCTATGCCCGGTTCTATCCGGCACGGTTGCGCTGTTTCGTGAACCTCATGCGGGTGGCCGCGCCGGCGGTGATGACCGGCGACGGGGCAGGTTGAACACTTTTTCGGCACGTGATATCACCTGCGATACCATACTGGGAGCGGGACACCCGAATGCCCAGACGTGAAGACCTTCTTGCCAAAGCCAGGAACAACCCCGCCGGGCTCCGGTTCTCGGAGTTGTGCGGGCTGGCCGAGTGCTGCGGCTGGGTTCTCGCGAGGAGCAAGGGCAGTCACCGGATGTACAAGAAGGTTGGAGACATCAAGCTGATGGACTTTCAGGAAGCAGAAAACGGGAAAGCGAAGCCCTACCAGGTTGGCCAATTCCTGGCCGCCATCGAATCCCAGCCAGCGGAGGGGGAGCAATGAAAGATTCCACCTACGGCTTCCGGGTGGTTTGGAGCCAGGAAGATGACGCCTTCGTGGCCACCTGCCCCGAGTTCGAGGGGGTCTCCGGGTTCGGCCCCACCCAGGAGGAGGCGCTGGCGGAAGCCAAGGTCTCCCTTGAGTTGGCGATCGAGACCTACCTTGCGGAAGGGTGGGAGCTGCCCCGCCCGGAAACCATGCAGGCCCATCGCGGCCAGTTCCTGGCCCGGGTTCCCCCCTCCCTGCATGCCAGACTGGCCCAGAGGGCGGCCGATGAGGGCGTGTCCATGAACTCCCTGGTGCTTGCCTACCTCGCCCAGGGGCTGGGGGAAACGGAGGGCTGGTCGAAGATGAAAGCGGAGATCCTGAATGAGATTGCCAAGAGCCTGGGCGCGGGAACCGGGAAGATCCTGACCGCCACCTCAAGCCTTAGATCCAATGTCCCGTATGCGCCTTCCAAACGGAGTGCCCTGGCGGCGTGGGGGAGAGACCATGGCTAGATTGACCTGGGCGATAGCCTGCCAGAGGATTCTGCTGGACCAGCAGACCAACATGATGTCCTACATCGATGCGCTCGATGGCATCTCCCTCCCGGTGTTTCCCATCATGGCGCCGCCGATTTTCGTGGGCACGCTTTGGGAGCGGGAAGGGGAGGCGCAGATCGAGGTGCAGGTCAAAGCCTACGCTCCGGATGGGGCGATCCTGGGAACGGCCGTTTCCGAACCCCTCCGGTTCCGACCCGAACACCAGCGGGGCCGGGTCAACGTGGTGCTGGCCGGCATCGTCCTGCCTGCTGCCGGGCGCTACGAATTCGGGATCGAGATCCGCGACAAGAAGAAGTGGGTGGAGGTGAACCGGATTCCTTTCCAGGTGGAGCAGGCGGTGCCTGGCGCCCAAGGCAAGCTCCTGGTCTGATTTCTTGGGTCCGCTTGCGGCCCTCGGACATGCCCTTGGAGGGTTGCCATTTCTCCAGCAGGACCTACATTTATAGGGCTTTTCCCTTCGGCACCCCGAGAGACCCGTCAGGACTGGAGGTCAGGCATGGCTTATTCCGCCTTGGTGGTCCCACCTGGTTTTCCTTCCCGGAAAACAGTACCCCTGAAGCCCGGGAACCTTCGAAGCGGTTCGCCCGGGAAGCCGCTGGCGACTCCCTGGTTGAACCAGTGCGCGTACTACCAGGGTTCCGTTGAGGTGGACTCGGCCTGGGCGGGGCGCAGGCTGGACGCCCAGCTCCTGATCGGACGGGGGCCGTTCCCGATCCGGTGAACGGGGGATGGCCCGCCCCGGCGCCGGTGGCCGGCACTTCGGGGGAAAAGGTCCCCGGCTTCTCGGACCGGGGAAGAGCATCCTGCACCGCCGCCGTTTT
>JARLGP010000274.1 GCA_031292735.1 Holophaga sp. | reverse complement strand
GGCTGAACGCCAAGCAGCCCAAGTTCCTCGGCCTGCTCACCGGCGCCGTGGCCGGCCTGGCCACCATCACCCCCGCGGCGGGCTATGTCTCGCCCATGACCGCGGCCCTCATCGGCATCCTGGCCGGCGTGGTCTGCTACTACGCCGTGGCCCTCAAGAACAACCTCGGCTGGGACGACGCCCTGGACGTGTGGGGCGTGCACGGGGTGGGCGGCTTCATCGGCATCATCTTCCTCGGCCTGTTCGCCGACAAGAGTTGGAACCCCAACATCGTCACCAACGGCCTGCTCACCGGCGGCGGCTTCAGCTTCCTGGGCAAGCAGCTGGGCGCGGTGGCCATCTCCTCGGTCTGGGCCTTCGCCTTCACCTACGGCATGCTGTGGCTCATCAACCGGATCACCCCGGTGAAGGTCGGCGAGGGCATCCAGGAGGTGGGGCTGGACCAGGGTCTCCTTGGAGAGTCCGCCTACTCAAGCGGCCTATGACTGCGTCGGCCTCCTTGTGCGTTCGGATCGGCGTTCCCGGTTCCGGACGCTCAGAGGGCGAGCAGGCCTTTGGAATCCACCTGCAGGCGGACCGGCTGGCCCACCTGCAGGGTGCAGCGCGCCGGGCTTTCGATGACCAGCGGCTGGCCCTCGGAAACGTCGATGAACAGGCGGGTGCGGTCGCCGATGAAGAAGGCGGCGGTGATGGTGCCGGAAAGATCGGCGGCCTCGGCGTCTTCGGCGATGCGCACATCCTCGGGACGGAACAGCAGCTCGCGGATGTCGTCCCGTTGGCCGGTCCAGTTGAGCGTTCCGGAGGCGCAGACGAAACGCCGGCCCCTCATCTCGCCTTGCAGGCGGTTCATGGTGCCGATGAAGTCGGCGACGAACGCCGAGGCAGGCTGGTGGTAGATTTCCCGCGGGGTGCCGGTCTGCGCCACCCGCCCGCGCGACATGACGATGATCCGGTCGCCGAGCGCCATGGCCTCGGTCTGGTCGTGGGTGACGTAGATGGTGGTGATGCCCAGCCGGCGCAGCAGCATGTTGATCTCCACCCGCAAGGTCTCCCGCAGCTTGGCATCCAGCGAGGTGAGCGGCTCGTCCAGCAGCAGCGCGCGCGGCTCTACGGCCAGGGCGCGGGCCAGGGCGACGCGCTGGCGCTGGCCGCCGGAGATCTGGTCGACGCGCCGGTCGGCCAGGGCCTCGATGCGCATCATGGAGAGCATCTCGGAGACGCGCGCGCGCAGTTCCCTGGCCGGGACGCTGCGGATGCGCAGGCCGTAGCCGACGTTCTCGGCCACGGTCATGTTGGGGAACAGCGCGTAGGACTGGAAGACCATGCCGACGTTGCGCTTCTCGATGCTCTCCCGGGTGACGTCGCGGTCGTCGAACAGCACCTTGCCGCCGGCATCCGGATGCTCGAGCCCGGCGATCAGGCGCAGCGTCGTGGTCTTGCCGCAGCCGGACGGTCCCAGCAGCACCAGCGTTTCGCCGGCCTCGATGGCGAGGTCCATGGGCTCCAGCGCCCGGACGCCGTTGTCGAAGGTCTTGGCGCAGGATTGCAGGCGGATCGCCAGCGGTTCGGCGGGGGGCAGGGTCATGGCTTGGGCTCCGGAACGGGATCACCGTCGCTCTGGAAACGCGCGCGGCGCGGCCGGCTCAGGACCTGCAGGCCGAGCAGCAGCGGGATGATCATCAGGAAGAAAATCAACGTGTAGGCGCTGCCGATTTCCAGGCGCAGCGAGGCGTAGGCGTCGGCCAGGCCCACCGGCAGCGTCTTGGTCAAGGGCGTGTGCAGCAGCCAGGTCATGTTGAACTCGCCCACGGAAAGCGTGACCACCATCAGGGAACCGGCCAGGATGCCGTTGCGGCAGTTGGGCAGGACGATGTCGAAGAACCGCCGGCGGAACCCGGCGCCCAGCGAGGCGGCGCCTTCCTCCAGCGTCTTCAGGTCGATGGCCGACAGCACCGCGAGCACCGAGCGCACCATGAAGGCCAGGGTGAACAGCACGTGGCCGACCAGGATGAAGACCCACGACGTGCGGAACCCGCGGAACACGCCGTAGGTGACGATCAGCGCCAGCGCCGTGGCCAGCCCGGGCATGGCCACCGGCAGCACCAGGAGCTCCTCGATGAGCCGGGCCATGCGGTTGCGGGACCGCGCCAGGAGGTAGGCGGTGGGCACGCCCAGCACGAGGGTGACCGCCAGGCAGGCCACGGCGATGCCGAGGGAAAGGAAGATCGTGTCGCGGTAGCCGTTCCACACCTCGATCACCCAGCGCAGGGTGAGTCCACTGCCCAGGCCGACCAGGTAGTTGGTGGTCAGTCCGGCCAGCATGGACAGCACCACCGGCACCACGAGGAAGGCGGAGACCGCCAGGGTGAAGGCCAGCTGCAGGGCGAACAGGAGCTTGTGGGTGGTCATCTCAGCCCGCCGCGGCCACGGTGGAACCGGCCGCCGTGCGCGCCAGCGCCAGCACTAGCCAGGTCACCGCGCCCAGCACGAAGCTCAGGGCGGCGGCCATGGAGATGTTGGCCGACATGGTGAACTCGGTGTAGATGACCATCGGCAGGACGTTGATGCGCGTGGCCAGGGTGAACGCGGTGCCGAACGCCCCCACCGCCGTGGCGAAGCAGATGGCTCCGGCCGAGATGAACGCCGGCTTGAGGCCGGGCACGATCACGTCCATCACCACCCGCCACGGCGAAGCGCCCAGGGAACGGGCCGCTTCCTCGATGCGCGGGTCGAGCTTTTCGGTGGCCGCCATCACGGTGAGGATGGTGCGCGGAATCGAGAAGTAGACATAGCCCATGAACAAGCCGGCCAGCGAATAGGCAAAGACCATCCGGTCGCCGGTGAGTGCTTCGGTCATGGTGCCGATCAGGCCCTGGCGGCCGGCCAGCATGATGACCATGAAACCCACCACCACGCCCGGAAACGCCAGCGGCAGGGTCAGCATGGCCACCAAGGTCGAATTGCCGGGAAATTTGTGGCGCTGCAGAAAGACGCCGGCGATGCCGCTGATCACCAGGGTCACCACGGTGGTGGCGATGGCCACCCCGAAGGTGGCCACCAGGGCATTGAAGTAGTTGCCGTTGGTGAGGATCGCGGCATAGGCCGCCCACCCCGTGGCGCCCTGGCCGCCGATGAGGAACAGCCGGCACATGGGCAGGATGAAGAAGGCCGCGAAAAAGACGACGGTGGGCAGGAACAGAAGAATCATGAATGGCCGTCCGGATGGGGGCGGGCCGGCGCCGGGGGCGCCGGTCCGCGGGAGGCTAGTGGACCTCGTTCTGGTAGCGTTCGATGATCCGCGACTGGGCGGCGGCCAGCTTCTTCAGGTTGACCGGCCGGGCGCGGGCATACTCGCTGTCGGGCAGGAAGCGCGCCTTGGTGGCGGAGGAAAGGTAGTGGGCAAACACCGGGCGCAGGTAGGCGTCGCCCCACATGGCCTGGCTCTCGCCGGAAAGCACGTAGTCGAGGATCTTCTTGCCGTTCTCGGTGTTCGGCGCACCCTTGACCAGGCCCATGACATACGGGAGGACGACGGAGCCTTCCCTGGGAATGACGAAGCGGGTCGGCGCCTTGTCGGTGTACTGGGCGCGGTAGGCGTTGAAGTCGTAGTCGATCAGGATGGGGATCTCGCCGGACAGCACGCGGGCATAGGAGGTCTGCTTCGGCACGATGGGCTGGTTCTTGGCCAGGGCCTTGAAGAACTTGATGGCCGGATCAAGGTTCTCGTAGCTGCCGCCCAGCGCGAGGTTGACCGCCATGACGCCCACCTGGCCCACCGCGGCCGAGGTCGGGTCCAGATAGCCGACGAGGCCCTTGTACTCGGGCTTGAGCAGGTCGTTCCAGCTCTGGGGCACCGGCTTCCTGCCCAGCGCGGCGGTGTTGACGAACAGGCCCAGGGTGCCGGAATGGATGGTGAACCAGTAGCCGTTCGGGTCCTTCTGGTCGGCCGGGATCTTTTCCCAGCCCTTGGGCTTGTAGGGGGTCAGCACGCCCGCGTCGCGGGCCTGGTCGGCCGAGATGCCGCCCAGGTAGACGACGTCGGCCACCGGGTACTTCTTTTCGGCGATCAACGCGGCGATGGACTGGCCGGAGTTCTTGTTGTCCGGCGGCACCTGGATGTGCAGGCGGTTGCCGATCGCCTTCAGCTGCGTGCCCCAGTCGGCCCACTCCGGTGGACAGTTGTAGCAGATGGCCCGCTGCTGGGCCTGGGCCTGGGCGCCGAAGGCGGCCAGCGCCAGGACGACGCCCTTGGCCATGCGTTTGATGTTCGGCAATTGCATACCGTTTCTCCTTTGCAGGATGGGGTTACAGGCACACGGACGGATGGCCCCGGTCAATTCCGCGCCTGACGTTTCGGGCATCGCTGCGATGCCGGCAGGAAGGGGTCGATCGGTAAGGCATGGGTGGCCATTCCACCACTGTTCCGGGGGATTGTTACCGGACCATGACGCTCGTGTGACGGTTCGACGATCGGGACGGAATCCTTTGCCCGTTGCCCCTGGGACCGCCGTGAAATGGGGCTTTGGCGGGTTCCCGGACCGGGGTAGGATGACCTTGGCATTCACCCATCCAGGTCAGGAGATCCGATGCACTACCTGCTGTCGTATGTCACCGCACCCGATTATCTCCAGCGCCGGACGGCGTTCCGGGATGTGCATCTGGGTTATGCCTGGCAGGCGGTGGAACGGGGCGAACTGCTGCTGGGCGGGGCCGTGGGCGAGCCGCCGGAGGGCGCCCTGCTGCTGTTCCAGGGGGACGGTCCGGAAGCGGCCGAGCGTTTCGCGGCGGGCGATCCCTATGTGCGCAACGGCCTGGTGCTGAGCTGGAGCGTGCGCCCCTGGGCCACGGTGGTGGGCCCGGCTTCCGCTTCGCCGATCCGGCCTTCCTAGCCCGCCCCGGCCCCGCGCACCCGCCCAGCCTCGCCGTTCCAGGGGAACCGCGAGGCTGGGCGCAGCATGGACACCAGATTGTCCGGCTTTTCAAGTGAACGATTCGTCCCATAGCGAGGTTTTTACATCAATTGCAAGGGCCGGTCACAGCCATCCCTTTAAACTCAGACCAAGCCAATCGGTCGAACCTCGGCCATAAAAACAGATCTCTCCGGAGCGAGCCGGAAGGAATAACGTCACGGACTTAGCGTCTGCCGCCCCATCCATGCCAACGCATAAATCATGCGTTGGTGGTGAACAATAACCCCCAAACAAAAGGAGGTCCAGGAAATGTCTGACGATCAAACCCGTAACAAGTCAACAAACAGTCTGGAGAGGCGCGAATTCATCAAGCGCGCCGCGGTCGGCGCCGGCGCGGTGGCCATGGGGATGGTGGCGATGGGCTGCAGCAGCAGCAGCGGCGGCGGCGGTGCGGCGGCCTCCGGCGGCCAGCTGGGCACCCAGGCCACCCTGCCCACCACGTCCGCCTGGAAGTTCGCGGTGATGGGCGACACCCAGTGGATCGCCCCGGATGACGGCTTGAACCCGAACACCGCCGCCATCGGCCTGATCGCCCCGTTGAACAGCCTGTTCATCGCGGAAAAGGTCAAGTTCGTCGTGCAGGTGGGCGATCTGGCCGACTCGGGCAACGGGGCGTATCCCAACGAGGCGAACTACGGCTACAGCACCCCCCCCAACCTGTGCGAGGACACCCGGGCCATCTTCACCCAGTCCCTCTACAACAACGGGATCGGCTTCTTCCCGCTCCGGGGCAACCACGATGACCTGAACACCACGGCCACGGAGTTCGTGAAGCTCTACCCGCAGACCCAGAACGGCACCATGAACGTGGCGTCCGCCTACGCCCTGGAGACCAGCACCATCGGCGCCGTCACCAACGGCTACCCCGACGCCGCGGGCCAGCCCCTCCCCACCGCGTCCGGATCCACCTTCACG
>JARLGP010000050.1 GCA_031292735.1 Holophaga sp. | reverse complement strand
CATCGGTTCCGCCGTCATCGCCGCCGTCTCCCTCTTCTCCAGCTTCATCGCGGTCATCGCGGTGGGCGGCGAAGACCAGATCAGCAAGCTGAAGATCTCCCAGTACCTGCTCGAAGCCGGCCGGATCACCGTGGCCGACCCCAGGATCTTCATCGGCTTCCTGCTGGGCGGCGCCGTGCCGTTCCTGTTCAGCAGCGAACTGATTCGCGCCGTGGGCCGCGCGGCCTACTACATCGTCCAGGAGTGCCGCGTGCAGTTCAAGGACGCGGAAATCTGGGCAGGCACCAAGAAGCCCGACTACGGCCGGGTGGTGGACATCTGCACCAACACCGCCCAGAAGGAACTGGTCGGCCCTGGCCTGCTGGCCATCGCCTCCCCGCTCCTGGTCGGTTTCCTGCTTGGACCCTACGCCCTCGGTGGCTTCCTGGCCGGCATGATCCTGGTCGGCCAGTTGCTGGCGGTGTTCATGGCCAACGCCGGCGGCGCCTGGGACAACTGCAAGAAGATGATCGAGGACGGCCTCTACGGCGGCAAGGGTTCTGAAGCGCACAAGGCTTCCGTCACCGGCGACACCGTGGGCGATCCGCTCAAGGACACCGCCGGCCCCGCCCTCAACCCGCTCATCAAGGTGATGAACATGGTGAGCCTGCTCACCCTGGGCATCATCATGAAGTGGACCCTGTTCCCGGTGGAAGGCCGTGAAAGCAACAAGGGCATCGGCGTCATCGCCGCCCTGGTCTGCGTCGCCGCCATCGCCTGGGCGGTCTACAAGAGCAAGCAGGAGACCCCCGGCCTGGTCAGCGAAGAAGAGCTGCAGGCTACCATCAAGGCAGAAGGCAAGTAGACTCTGCCTGTCTTTTCCACCCGGAAGCGCCGCCGCAAGGCGGCGTTTCCTTGTACCCCCGTCCCCACTGGCTCTCCATGAAAAAATTTCGGAGTGAGGGGTCCGAATGACTTTACAGTTTCAACGCATGATGGTGATATGGTGCGAAGCCCGCCCAAGTTCTTTAGGAAACCCCATACAATGACCCTCCCCCCTTCCGGATGTGCTTCCCGTTTCCGTGCGCAAGAAAGGAGTGCCCATGCCTGCAGTTGAAATCAGCCTGGCCCGTTCCGCCCCAGACAGTCCCGGTTTCCTGGACTCCTCCGTGGGCAAGAAGGTGGTGATGGCCGTCACCGGCATCATCCTGTTCGGGTTCGTCACCGTGCACATGCTGGGCAATCTCCAGGCCTACATGGGCGCCACGCCCATGAACCATTACGCCGATTTCCTGCAGCACATGATCCACGGCGCCGGCATCTGGGTGTTCCGCGCGGTGCTGCTCCTGGCGGTGGGCTTCCACGCCTGGGCCGCGGTGACCCTCTACTTCGAGAACCGCAAGGCGCGCCCGGTGGGCTACCGGGCCCAGCAGTTGCAGTCCGCCAGCTGGGCCTCGCGCACCATGCCCTATACCGGGCTGCTGCTGGCCGCCTTCATCATCTTCCACATCCTGCACTTCACCACCGGCACCGTGCACCCCGACTTCATCAAGGGCGACGCCTACCACAACTTCGTCACCGGGCTGCAGGCGCCCGCCGCCGCCGCGTTCTACATCGTGGCCCAGGTCTGCCTGGGCTTCCACATGTGGCACGGCGTGTGGAGCCTCACCCAGACCCTGGGCTGGTCCCACCCCCGCTACGACCGCCTGCGCCGCCGGTTCGCCATGGTGATGGCCGTGCTGGTGGCCGGGGTGAACATCTCCTATCCCGTGGCGGTCCTCACCGGCATCATCCGGCTGGGCAACTGAGTTCCCATTGAGTTCATTGCATAGAAGGCTCCCATGGAACTGAACGCGCACATCCCCGACGGCCCCATCGAGAAGAAGTGGGACAAGCACCGCTTCGACGAGAAGCTGGTCAACCCCAACAACAAACGGAAGTACAAGGTGATCGTGGTGGGCTCCGGCCTGGCCGGCGCCTCCGCCTGCGCCTCCCTGGCTGAGCTGGGCTACGAGGTGGCCTGCTTCTGCTACCAGGACAGCCCCCGGCGGGCCCACTCCATCGCCGCCCAGGGCGGCATCAACGCCGCCAAGAACTACCGCAACGACGGCGACAGCATCCAGCGGCTGTTCTACGACACGGTCAAGGGCGGCGATTTCCGGGCCCGGGAAGCCAACGTCTACCGGCTGGCCCAGATCTCCAACAACATCATCGACCAGTGCGTGGCCCAGGGCGTGCCCTTCGCCCGGGAATACGGCGGCCTGCTGGACAACCGCTCCTTCGGCGGCGCCCAGGTGAGCCGCACCTTCTACGCCCGCGGGCAGACCGGGCAGCAGCTGCTGCTGGGCGCATACCAGGCGCTGGAAAAGCAGATCGGCCTCCGCACCGTGCAGATGTACACCCGCCATGAGATGCAGGAAGTGATCGTGGTGGACGGCGTGGCCAAGGGCATCGTCACCCGCGACATGATCACCGGCGAGTTCGAGGCCCACGTGGCCGACGCGGTGGTGCTGGCCACCGGCGGCTACGGCAACGTATTCTACCTGGCCACCTACGCCAAGGGCTGCAACGCCACGGCCATCTGGCGCGCCTACCAGAAGGGCGCGGCCTTCGCCAACCCCTGCTACACCCAGATCCACCCCACCTGCATCCCGGTCACCGGCGACCACCAGAGCAAGCTCACCCTGATGTCCGAAAGCCTGCGCAACGACGGCCGGATCTGGGTGCCCATGAAGGCCGGCGACACCCGGCCCCCCGACCAGATCCCCGAGGAGGAGCGCGACTACTACCTGGAGCGCAAGTATCCCTCCTACGGCAACCTGGCCCCCCGGGACATCGCCAGCCGGGCCGCCAAGCAGGTCTGCGACGACGGCCGCGGGGTGGGCAGCACCGGCCTGGGCGTCTACCTGGACTTCAGCGAGGCCACCAAGCGCATGGGCCTGCACAAGATCGAAGAGAAGTACGGCAACCTGTTCGAGATGTATGAGCGCATCACCGCCGAGGATCCCTACAAGGTGCCCATGCGCATCTTCCCGGCCAGCCACTACACCATGGGCGGGTTGTGGGTGGACTACAACCTCATGACCACCGTGCCCGGGCTGTTCTGCATGGGCGAGGCCAACTTCTCCGACCACGGCGCCAACCGCCTGGGCGCCTCGGCGCTCATGCAGGGCCTGTCCGACGGCTACTTCGTGCTGCCCTCCACCATCGCCCCGTACCTGGCCAGCATCAAGCCCGGCACCCGCATCAAGCTGGACGCGCCGGAAGTGAAGGCCGCGGAGCAGAGCACCCGGGCCCGCCAGGACCGGCTGTTCGCCATCAAGGGCAAGCAGACCCCCACCGAGTTCCACCGCGCCCTGGGCAAGATCATGTGGGAATTCTGCGGCATGGCCCGCAACGAATCCGGCCTGAAGGAAGCCCTCAAGCGCATCCCCGAACTGCGCGACCGGTTCTACCACGACCTCTGCCTCACCGGCACCGGCATGGAGGTGAACCAGGTGCTGGAACTGGCCGGCCGGGTGGCCGACTTCCTGGATCTGGGCGAGCTCATGTGCCTGGACGCCCTGGAGCGGCGGGAATCCTGCGGCGGCCATTTCCGCGAGGAGTGGCAGACCGAGGACGGCGAGGCCAAGCGTGACGACGAGCACTTCTGCCACGTGGCCGCCTGGGAATACACGGGCGCCGGGTCAACCCCCAGGCGCAACGTGGAAGAGCTCACGTTCGACAACGTCCATCTCGCGACCCGCAGCTACAAGTAAGGAACCGGGAAAATGTCCAAAACCATAGACATCACGTTACATGTATGGCGCCAGAAGAATGCCGCGGACCCAGGTGCCTTCGTCGACTACCAGGCCAAGGGCGTGAGCACCGAGATGTCCTTCCTGGAAATGCTGGATGTGGTGAACGAAGGGCTCATCCACAGCGGCGGCGACCCCATCGTGTTCGACCACGACTGCCGCGAAGGCATCTGCGGCGCCTGCAACCTGGTCATCAACGGCCGGCCGCACGGCCCACGCGAGCGGACCACCACCTGCCAGCTGCACATGCGCAGCTTCGAGGACGGCGCCAGCATCACCATCGAGCCCATCCGCGCCGAGCCCTTCCCGGTGATCAAGGACCTCATGGTCAACCGGGACGCCTTCGACCGCATCATCCAGGCCGGCGGCTTCGTCAGCGTCCCCACCGGCTGTTCGGTGGAGGCCAACGCCACCCGGATCCCCAAGCTCAACGCCGACCTGGCCATGGACGCCGCCGCCTGCATCGGCTGCGGCGCCTGCGTGGCCGCCTGCCCCAACGCCAGCGCCATGCTGTTCGTGTCGGCCAAGATCAGCCACCTGGCCCTGCTGCCCCAGGGCCAGCCGGAGCGCTACACCCGGGCCCGGGCCATGGTCCAGCAGATGGACGCCGAGGGCTTCGGCAGCTGCACCAACCACGGCGAATGCGAGGCGGCCTGCCCCAAGGGCATCACCCTGGCCAACATCGCCCGCATGAACCGCGACTTCATCAAGGCCAGCCTCACCTACCGGGAGGAAGCGGCCGGCGGCGGCGCCTAGGATACCGCCGGACGGAAGAACCGGAGCAGGCGCAGCCCGTTGAACACCACCAGCAGGCTCGCGCCCATGTCGGCGAAGACCGCCATCCAGAGGGTGGCGTGGCCGGTGAGGGCCAGGCCGAGAAACGCGACCTTGATGCCCAGCGCCAGGCCGATGTTCTGCTTCAGCACGGAACCGGTGTGCCGGCTCAGGGCGATGAAGTCGGCGATCTTGCGCGGATCGTCGTCCATGATGGCGACGTCGGCCACCTCCAGCGCCGCGGCGGTGCCGGCGGCCCCCATGGCGAACCCGATGTCCGCCCGCGCCAGCGCGGGCGCGTCGTTCACCCCGTCGCCCACCATGCCCACCGCGCCGTGCCGGGTGCGGAGCTCGGCCACCGCCTTCTGCTTGTCCTCCGGCAGCAGGTTGCCCCGGGCGTCCTGGATGCCCAGCTGGTGGGCGATAGCCTGGGCCGTGGCCGGGTTGTCGCCGGTGAGCAGGATGGGCTCCACCTGCAGCCCGCGGAGGGCCTTCACCGCGGCCAGGCTTTCGGGCCGCACCGAGTCGGCAAAGGCGAACACCGCCACCGGACCGGTGGCGGCGCAAAGGACGATGGCGGTCCTGCCCGCGGTCTCCAGCTCGCCCAGCCGCGCTTCCAGGCCGCCCGAGCAGAGGCCCAGGTCCTCCACCATCTGATGGTTGCCGAGATGCCAAGGCTGGCCGTCGACCATCCCCGTGACCCCGCGGCCCATGAGCACGCCGAAGGCTTCCACCGGAAGCATCGCGTCCTCCGGTTGCCGGGTCCGCCATCCGCTCACCAGGGCCTGGGCGATGGGGTGGGTGCTCTGCTCATCCAGGCTGGCGGCGATCCGGAGGCTCCGCTCCAGCGGAGGATCGCCCAGCGGCACGGCGTTGGTGAGCGCGGGCCGGCCCTGGGTCAGGGTTCCGGTCTTGTCCAGCGCCATGGCCTTGAGGAGCCGGCCGCCTTCCAGGAAGGCCCCGCCCTTGATCAGGATGCCATGCCTGGCCGCCGCGGCCAAGCCGCTGACCACCGTGACCGGCGTGGACACCACCAGGGCGCACGGGCAGGCGATCACCAGCAGCACGATGGCCTGGTAGAACCAGGCCCCCCACCCGCCCCCGGCAAGCAACGGACCGAGCACCGCCACCAGGACGGCCAGGACGACCACGGCCGGAGTGTAGGCGCGGGCGAACCGGTCCACCAACCGCTGGGTGGGCGCCCGCTGGGCCTGGGCATCCTGGATGGCGGCCGCGATCCGGGCCAGCGTGCTTTGGCTGGCGGTGGCGGTCACGGTGGCCTCCACCACGCCGTCGGTGACGATGCTGCCCGCATAGAGGGCATCGCCCGCCGCCTTGTCCACCGGCAGGCTTTCCCCGGTGATCGGCGCCTGGTCGAGGGCGGCGCGGCCGGATTCCACCCGCGCGTCCAGCGGCACGCGGGTGCCCGTGCGGACCCGGATCCGGCTCCCCCGGGCCACTTCAGCCACCGGCCGTTCCAGCCAGCCGCCGGGACCCTGGACCTCGGCGGTCTCCGGCGCCAGGGCCGTCAGGGACCGGATCGCGTTGCGGGCCCGGGCCAGGGAGACCGATTCCAGGGCTTCGGCGATGGCGAACAGGAACACCACCATGGCGGCCTCGGGCCACCTGCCGATCCCCACGGCTCCCGCCACCGCGATGGACATCAGGAAGTAGATGTTGATCGTCAGGTTCCGGAGCGCGATCCAGCCCTTCTTCAGGGTGGGTAGCCCCGCGCCCAGGATGGCCAGCACGGACAGGGCCACCACCGGCCAGGAGGCCTCCCGCCCGGTCTTCCAGGCGAGGAGCTCGGCGCTGGCCGCGGCCAGGCCGCTGAGGGCCAGCAACCCTTTCGCGCCTGCGCCGAGGATGGGCGGGAGCGCCGCTGCCCCGGCCTCCAGCAGGCGGGGAGCCATGTCCAGCTCCACCAGCACCGCGGCGATGGGCCGCGGATCCTCCAGCCGGTGATGCACCGTCAGTTCCCGTTCCAGGAGGTTGAAATCCAGCCGGGCGATCCCGGCCATCCGGCCCAGCCGGCCGCGGATCAGTTTCTCCTCGGTGGGACAGTCCATGTGGTCGATGCGGTAGCGCACCCGCCGGGTTCCAGCCCCTGGAGGGAGATCGGATGGGGAGGTGAGGGTGGGGTGTGGACTCATGGTTGTGCGCCGCCGGGAACGATGCCATCATTCGACACCCTGTAGTTACTACAGGGTCAAGGCTTTTCCGGAGAAGGGGCGATGAGGATCGGGGAACTGGCCCAACGCGGCGATTGTGATGTGGAAACGGTGCGCTTCTACGAGCGGGAGGGCCTGCTGGAACTGCCCGCCCGCGAGGCCAACGGCTACCGCCGCTACGCCGAACGCCATTTGATCCAGCTCAACTTCATCCGCCATTGCCGCTCGCTCGGCATGGGGCTGCCCGATGTGCGCACCCTGCGCAGCTTCCAGGCCCATCCCGAACTGGCCTGCGATGCGGTCAACCAGATGATCGACGGGCAGATCCAGCGCATCCACCAGAAGGTCGAGGCGCTTCGCCTGCTGGAGCGGCAGTTGCACACGCTCCGGGACAGTTGCCGGGCCAACCAGGAAGCCAGCGAGTGCGGGATCCTGCACAACCTGGAGCAGGCGGCCATGGGTGAGGGATGCTCCTGCCACGGCACGAGCTGAGCGGTCCCCTGCCCCGGTCCTGGACCGTCAGTGCCGAACGAAGGCGCCCAGGGCCTGGGTGGCCCGCTCCCGGCGCAGCAGCAGGGTGTCCAGCAGCTCCCGGGTCGGGCGCAGGTCGGCGCCGGGGTCCGGATGCGCCAGGCGGGCCTGGGCGGCGGCGATGGACGAATTCACCCAGAGCACCCGGATCACCCGGCGCCGGGCTTGTCCGGACATGAATTCCCGCCAGTTGTTCAGGTTCCACAGCGGCTCGCAGGCCGGGTCCTCCACCGTCACCGGCTCGCTGCCGTCGGCCAGGCGCCGTTTCACCAGGCGGCACTGGAGCGCCACCCCGTCCCGGCTGTCGCCTCCATCCACCGAATCCAGCTCCGGCAGGTACATGCGGTCCTGGTTGGAAACGAAGTTGCCCAGGGAATAGGCCACCAGGGTCCGGCGCCCGCCCCTCACCAGGGTTTCCACCGGCTGCAGCACGTGGGGATGGGTGCCGAGGATGATGTCGGCTCCGGCCTGGGCCAGCCGATCGGCCACCTCCCGCTGGCGCGGCAGCGGATCGTGCTGGTACTCCACGCCCCAGTGGATGCTCACCACCACCACGTCCGCCTGGGCCCGGGCGGCGCGCACCGCGTCCACGGCGGCGGCGGGGTCCAGCCCGCGCACCCATGGGCCGCTGTTCTTGTCGTTCAGGTTGATGTTGTACAGGTCGGTGAAGCCCAGGAAGCCCACCCGCAGCCCGTTCACCGTGACCACCTGGAGCTGCTCCGCCTCCCTGCGGGTGGCGCCGGTGCCCACCGGAACCAGGTGCGCGGCCCGGAGCCGTTCCAGGGTTTCCAGCACCCCCGCCGAGCCCTGGTCGTAGGCGTGGTTGTTGGCGGTGGAAAGCACGGTGAAGCCGCTGGCGCGCAGGGCCCCCGGCAGTTCTGCCGGCCCGTTGAAGCGGAACGGCCGCCCCGGCACCCCGGAGCTGGGCGCCACCGGCGTTTCCAGATTGGCGAAGCCGATGTCGGCGCCCTGGATGAGCGGTTCCACATCCTGCCACAGGGCGCGCAGCCCGGATTCGGCCTCCCGGGCCGAGCGCTGCACGTCCTGGTGCATGAGGATGTCGCCCACCGCCACCAGCCGGACCGAGGCCAGCTCCACCGGGAGCACCGGCGGCGGCGCCGGAGGCCGTCGCCCCGGCCGGGTCCCGAGGGTGGCCAGAAGCAGCCCCGCTGCCAGCGGGATCAGGAGCCCGAGCTTATTCAGGGCCGTAGAAGACCTCCACCGGGAGGTCGGGGAGCGCGGCCCGCACCTGCTGGGCGAGGGCGTCCATGGTCCGCGCCGGCAGCGGCCGGGCTTCCGGTTCGGGGGTCGGGCGGGCCACGGTGTAGAGCTGGATGCCCTGGATCCGGCCGCCCTGGGCCAGGATGCCGCGCAGGCGGCCCAGGTAGGCTTCCACCTCTTCGGGGCCGGGGCCCAGGCCGCGCCACTGCAGGAACAGGGTCTGGATGGTGATGGGCCAGCGTCTGGCGGTGGCCGCCAGGTTGTCCAGGATGCGGGCGAACGGCACCTTGGAACGGTTCACCTCCCGGTAGTAGGCTTCGCTTCCGGCGTCCAGCTTGGCCCAGATCTCGCCCTGGCTGGCCATCATCAGCTCCAGCCCGCGCACCACCTCCGGAGCCTGGAGCCGGGTGGAATCGGTGATCAGCACCAGCTTCACCTGGTCCAGCCCGCGGGCCTGCTTGAGCCGGGCGATGGTGGCCACGGCGCCGGCGAATTCCGGGGCGGTGGTGGGCTCGCCATCCCCGGAAAAGGCGATGTCGTTGAGCCGGCGCTGGTCCGGCCGGGCCGAATTGAAGGGCGAGGTGGCGAACAGGGTGCCGTTGACCGTGAGGTCCAGCAGCGCGGCCATCTCCCGCTCCAGCTGGGCCAAGTCGATGTCCGAGCGGGGCCCGGGGGTGCTGCGGTCCACCTCGCAGTACACGCAATCGAAGTTGCACCGCTTGTCCGGATTGAGGTTCACGCCCAGGCTCACGCCCTTGCTGCGGCGCGAGATGACGGGATAGGCATACTGGAAATCCTGCCAGATGCGGCGGTGGTCGAGATGGGCCTGCACGAGTTCGCTCATGGTTCCATGATAAGAGCTTTCCCGGGAACCATGGGCCCCTGGGACGCATCCACCCTGCATGGAACTGCGGAGTTGCCCCATGCGCAAGCTCACCATCCTCGGCGCCGGCCGGGTGGGCGCCACCGTGGCGCTGGACCTGGCCCGGGGCGGCGAATTCCAGGTGACCGTGGCCGACCGCTCCGACGCGGCCCTGGCCCGGCTGGCGGACCGCGGCATCACGGTCCGGCCCATCGACCTGGCGCCGGACAACCTGGGGGCCCTGGTGGAGGGCGCCGACCTGGTGGTGGGCGCGGTGCCGGGCAGCATGGGCTTCGCCACCCTGGAGGCGGTGCTGGCGGCGGGCAAGCCCATGGTGGACATCTCCTTTTTCCCGGAGGATCCGTTCCGCCTGGACGCCCTGGCCAAGGCCGGCAACCTGGTGGCGGTGGTGGATTCGGGGGTGGCGCCCGGATGCGACAACCTGATCCTGGGCGATCTGGAACGGCAGCTGGACCGGGTCACCGGGTTCGAATGCCTGGTGGGCGGGCTCCCCGTGCTGCGCACCTGGCCCTATGAGTACAAGGCCGGGTTCTCCCCGGCCGACGTGCTGGAGGAGTACACCCGGCCGGCCCGCTACCTGGAGCACGGCGAGGAGGTGATGCGGCCGGCGCTGTCCGGCACCGAGCTGGTGGACCTGCCCGGCGTGGGCACCCTGGAGGCCTTCGACACCGACGGCCTGCGCACCCTGCTGCGCACCGTGGCCGCCCCGTGCATGCGCGAAAAGACCCTGCGCTACCCGGGCCACGCGGAAAAGATGCGCCTGCTCCGGGCCACCGGCCTGTTCGAGCGGACCCCGGTGCCGGTGGGCGAGACCGCGGTGGCGCCCCTGGAGCTCACCGCGCGCCTGCTGTTCCCGCTCTGGCAGATGGCCGAGGGGGAGGAGGACTTCACGGTCATGCGGGTCACGGTGGAGGGCCTGAAGGACGGCGAAGTCCAGCGGCACCGGTTCCACCTTCTGGACCGCTACGACCGGGCCAGCGGCACCACCTCCATGGCCCGCACCACCGGCTACACCTGCACCGCCATGGTGCGCCTGGTGGCCTCCGGCCGCTACCGGCGCCCGGGCATCTCCCCGCCCGAATGGGTGGGCCGGGAGCCGGGCTGCTGGGACTTCATCCGGGCCGAACTGGCCCATCGCGGAGTGCTGTTCACGGAGACCCGATCTTAACGAAATCCGGGCCAGTGTTGACACTTCCTTGACGCCCGCGGGCCGAAACTGGTTCCCGGACAGCCGGACTTCCCATCCCCGGCCGAATCAGGAGCAGTGCCATGCCGGTCGCAGCAGAACAGACCCAAGACCCCTACCATTGGCCGGCCGCGCGCCGGATGGCGCTGGTGCAGGACCTGGCCGCGGGCCGGGACACCCTGGCGGGCGTCGCCCACCGGCTCGAGCTGCCGGTGCGGACCATCCTCGCCTGGCAGAGCCAGTGCGACGCCCGCATCGCCGGGGACACCCTTTTGGCCCAGGGGACCGCGCCCATTCAATCCCGGTTCGCGGGGCCCTGCTAGTTCCACTGGGGCGGCCGGCTTCTTGTAGGTCCGGGTTCCCCCATCCCGCCCCGTTACCGATGCCGGCATCGGTTGAAACTCGACGGGGGACGAGGAGGTTACGCGCTACGACCCTTTAACCCCAATACCGTCCGTACAAGGCTTTTTCAGTT
>JARLGP010000049.1 GCA_031292735.1 Holophaga sp. | reverse complement strand
GTTCTCGATCATCACGATGGCATCGTCCACCACGAAGCCGGTGGCGATGGTGAGGGCCATCAGGGTGAGGTTGTTCAGGCTGTAGTCCAGGGCATACATCAGGGAGAAGGTGCCCACCAGCGACAGCGGCACCGCCACCGAAGGGATGAGGGTGGCCCGCCAGGAGCGCAGGAACAGGAAGATCACCATCACCACCAGGCCGATGGTGAGCATGAGCTCGAACTCCACGTCGGCCACCGAGGCGCGCACGGTGGTGGTGCGGTCGGTCAGCACCTGCACCTGCACCGAGGCCGGCAGGCTGGCCTGGAGCTGCGGCAGCAGCGCCTGGATGGCATCCACCACCTTGATGGTGTTGGCGTTGGACTGGCGCTGGATGTTGACGATGATGGCCGGCGTCTGGTTCATCCAGGCGGCCAGCTTGGTGTTCTCCACCCCGTTGGCCACGGTGGCCACGTCGCTCAGCAGCACCGGCGCGCCGTTCCGGTAGGCGACCACGACCTTCTGGTACTGTTCGCCCGAGGTGAGCTGGTCGTTGGCATCGATGGTGTAGGCCTGCTGGGGGCCGTTGAAGCTGCCCTTGGCGCCGCTGACACTGGTGTTGCTGATGGCGCTGCGCAGCTCCTCCAGGGTGAGCCCGTAGCTGGACAGGGCGGAGGGGTTGGCGGCGATACGGATGGCGGGCTTCTGCCCGCCCTGGATGGTGACCAGGCCGACCCCGCTCAGCTGGGAGATCTTCGGGGCCAGCCGGGTGTCGGCCAGATCCTGCACCTGGGACAGGGAAAGCGACTTGGAGGTGAGCGCCAGGGTCAGGACCGGCGCGTCGGCCGGGTTGGTCTTGCTGTAGGTGGGCGGGATCGGCAGGTCGCTGGGCAGGTAGCTGTGGGCGGCATTGATGGCGGCCTGCACTTCCTGTTCGGCCACATCGATGTCTTCACTGAGGCTGAACTGCAGCACGATGACCGACGCGCCCCCCGAGGAGGTGGAGGTCATCTGGGCCAGGCCCTGGATCTGGCCCAGCTGCTTTTCCAGGGGGCCGGTGACGGTGGCCGACATGACGTCGGCGCTGGCGCCGGGGTAGAGCGTCTGCACCTGGATGGTGGGGTAGTTGACCTGGGGCAGAGCGGAGATGGGCAGTTTCAGGAAGGCAATGACGCCCACCAGCAGGATCGCCACCATCAGCAGGATGGTCGCCACCGGGCGCTTGATGAAGGGGAGCGAGATGTTCACTGGGCCGGCCCTGCCGGGGCGGTGTGGGCCGCGGCCTTGGCGGCCGGGACCAGGACCTTGGCGCCATCCTGGAGCCGGTCGAAATTGCTGGTGACGACGCTGTCGCCCAGCTCCAGGCCGGCCACGGCGGAATCGTTCTGGTCGGCGTTGAGGATCTGGACGGTGTGCAGGGCCACGGTGTGGTCGGGCTTGACCAGGTAGACGAAGGCCTGCTGGCCGTTGTACTGCACCGCGACGGTGGGGATGAGCCGGGCGTCGCGCAGGGTGTCCACCTGCAACCGGGCGTTCACGAACTGGTTGGGGAAGAGCTGGTTCTGGGCGTTGCTGAACTGAGCGCGCAGCTTCACCGTGCCGGTGGTGGTGTCCACCTGGTTGTCCAGGGTCAGCAGTTTTCCGGTGGCGATCAGATGGGTCTGGGAACGGTCATAGAGATCCACCCGCAGTCCACTCCGGGCCGCCAGCTGCTTCTGGATTTGCGGGACATGGTCCTCGGCCACGGAAAACACGGCGGTCATGGGATCGATCTGGGTGATGGTCGCCAGGGAGCTGGTGCTGCCGGAAAAGACCGTGTTGCCGGCATCCACCAGGCGCAGGCCGATGCGTCCGGCGATGGGCGCGTGGATCCGGAAGTAGCCCAGTTCGGCCTGGTAGTAGCGGACCGAGCCTTCGTCGTTCTGCACCGTCCCTTCGTACTGGCGGACCAGCGACTGCTGGTCCGATACGGTCTGTTCGGCGATGGCGTTCTGCTGCCGGGCTTCCTGGTAGCGGTGCAGGTTCAGCCGCGCCTGGTCCAGCAGGGCCCGGTCCCGGACCAGGGAGCCCTGGGCCTGGTCCAGCTGGGCCTGGGTGGGGCCGGCGTCCAGGGTCACCAGCAGTTGGCCTTTGTGCACCATCTCGCCCTCCCGGTAGGCCACCGCAAGGACCCGCCCGGCCACCTGGCTGTACACATTGACCGTCTGCAGCGGCGTCACGGTGCCCAGGGCATCCAGGTAGATGTCCATGGCGGCGCTGCGCACTTGGGCCGTGGTCACCGGGGTGCCGGGGCCGCCGCCGGGCATGCCCATGGGTGCCTTGCCGTGGTGCAGCAGGGGCAGCAAGAGTGCCAGGCACACCAGCAGGACCAGCAGCCACGCGAGCCCATGCCGCTTGGGCGGCGCCGCGGCCTTTTGCGAAGGGACCACAGTATCAGAATCCAGCATTTTCCAGCCCTTTCCGGTGGCAAGAGATACCTGATGTTCGGAGCCAAAGGGGTTGTGCACCCCATCCAGGCGAACCATTCTCTCGCCCTATCTTGACCATAGATACTCCGGTGCGTTCACGGGGGCAGTTCAACGGAGGCAATCTGTTTCCGAACTGCGGCTACAGGTGTCTGAACGGGCGATCAAGCCGGATCGGAGCAAGGCACCGTCCGGGAAGGAGCTCACCTCCAGATCGAAACGCCCGAGGCCATCCGAGGGCCCAGGCCAATAGCTCAGAAGAAATGGTAACAAATTCAGTCCCAGCCGCGGTACAGGGAGTCGAAAAAGAAAAGCCACCCCCCGTGGGGCGTCAGCGGCGCCCGGCTTCCGGCAGGTCCAGCCCCAGGGTGCCGCCGGGGTTCAGGATGCCGCGGGGGTCCAGGTGGTGCTTGATGGCCCGGAACAGGTCCATCTGCACCTTGCCGATCTGCCCTTCCAGCCAGGGCGCGGTCATCCGCCCGATGCCGTGGTGGTGGCTCAGGGCGGCGCCCTGGGCGCGGATGGCGTCGAGGATGCCGGCCTGGTAGGCCAGGTAGTCGGGGATGGAATCCATGCGGGCGATGAAGATGAAGTAGAGGTTCGCCCCCTGGGGATAGCAGTGGGACATGTGGGCCATGCAGATGGTGTCGGGCCGGGAATGGCAGAAGGCCCGCACCTCCCGGTGCACCCGCGCCAGGTTGGACCAGGTGGTGGAGCACTCCAGGGTGTCGGTCATGATTCCGAAATCCTGGAGGTCCTCCCGCAGGTAGGGATCCCGGAACCGGCCGTGCTCCCAGCTGCGGGCCACCAGGCCGGTGGTGGGCAGGGCGCCGCGGCGCCGGGCCGCGCGGCCCACCTGGCGGCGCACGTTGCGGGCATAGCCCCGCTCCCCTTCGGTGGACCCCAGCAGCAGGCAGCGCTTCCCCGGTTCCAGTCCCCATAGGCCCAGCAGGCCGTTGGTCAACGGGTTCTCCACCCCGTACAGCTTCAGGGCCACGTCGGTCTCCTCCGGGTCGGACAGCCGGAACACCGACGGGAAGCCGGCCTCGGACTGCATGACCTCGCGCACCGCGCGGCAGGCCGAGTCCCAGTCGGGGAACAGGTAGCTGAAGCGGTGCCGGTTCCCGGGCCGGAGGCGGAACACCCGGAGGGTGACTTCGGTGAGGATGCCGAAGGCGCCTTCGCTGCCCATCATGATCTGGTCGGTGTCGGGGCCCACGGCGGCGGCGGGGTAGCTGCCGGTGCGCAGCAGGCCGGCGGGGGTGACGTATTCCTGGGACAGCACCAGGTCCTCGATCTTGCCGTAGTAGGTGGAGTTCTGGCCGGCGCCCCGGGTCACCACCCAGCCGCCCACCGTGGAGAATTCGTAGGACTGGGGGAAATGCCCGCAGGTGTAGCGCCGGGCGGCGCCGAACAGCTCCGGGGCGGCGTTCAGCAGTTTTTCCAGCTCGGGGCCGTAGAGGCCGGGCTCCACGGTGATGGTCTGGTCGGTCTCGTTGAAGCCCACCACCTTGGCCATGTGCCGGGTGAGGTTCAGGGAAACGCCGGCCCGGGGCGATTCCAGGCCCCGGGTCACCGAGGAGCCGCCGCCCCGGGCCACCACGGCGATCCCCATGCGCGCGCAGTGGTCGACGATCCGCTGCACGTCGTGGCGGTTCCGGGGGTAGAGCACCGCGTCGGGCAGGTTCTCGCAGATGCCTTCCCGCAGGCGCATGAGGTCCAGCATGGTCTTGCCGTAGGCCGCCTGGAGCCGCGCGTAGCCATCGGTGCAGACGCCGCCCTCGCCCAGCATGGCGCGGAAGGCCTCCAGGCTCTCCGGGGCCAGGGCGCCGGGCCGGGCGACCTCCACCGGCTGTTCGCCGGTGCGGGACGGCGCCCGGAAATCCGCGTCGTCCATGTGGAAGGTGCGTTTCATGAGCTTGACCAGGCGCGGGTTGGGATGCTTGAACGCTCCGGGGGCGCCCCATTTCAGCAGGGACCGCCAGGAGCGCGCGGGTGGCGGCTCATGGATCCAGGGCGGCTGGAGGTTCGGCGATTCGGTCATGGCGGCGTCCTGGTCAGTCATCGGCGGGTTCATCGGAGGCGCGTTCGGGGTAGTTCACGATCGACCGGATCTCCCGGTACAGGGGCTGGAGCCGGCCGTGGAGTTCCCGGTAGACCCTGCGGTAGAGCTTGTCGTACAGGGCGGCCTGCCGGGGTCGGGGGGCGTAGATCCGGCCGACCCGCACCATGGCGGCCGCCGCCTCGGGGATGGTCCGGTAGAGGCCCACGCCCACCGCGGTGATCACGGCGGTGCCCAGCCCGGCGGTCTCGAAGGTCTCGCCGGCGCTCAGCTCACGGCCGAAGATGTCCGCGGTGAGCTGGCAGATCTCCCGGGACTGGGTGGCCCCGCCGGAGAGGCCGATGCGGGTGATCCGCCGCTTCCCGGCCTTCTCGATCCGCTCCAGGCCCTCCCGCAGGCCGAAGGCCAGGCCTTCCAGCACCGAGCGGTACAGGTGGCCGCGGGTGTGCACGTCGCCGAAGCCGACCATCGCGCCCTTGGTGCCGGGATGTTGGAGACTGGGGCCCCAGTGCGGGAGGGTGAGGAGCCCCATGGAGCCGGCCGGCACCGCCCTGAGGTAACGGTCCAGCAGGACTTCCGGCGGCACGCCCTGGTCCAGGGCCTCCTTCACGTCCTGGGGGGCCAGTTCCCGCTTGAACCAGGAGATCATCCAGTAGCCGCGGAAGATCTCCACTTCCGGGTTGTAGTGGCCGGCCATGGCGGCGGGATAGGGGGGCATGAAGGCGATGGGCTCGAAGTAGCGGGCCGAGGTGGTCTGCACCGTGGCGGTGGTGCCCAGGGAGAGGCTGGCCATGGACTCCCCCACGCAGCCGACGCCGATGGTCTCGGTGCCCTTGTCGGAGGCGCAGGCGATCACCGGCAGGCCTTCGGGCAGGCCCGTGGCCGCGCTGGCCGCGGCGCTGATGCCGCCCAGCAGGGCGCCCGCGGGCACCAGACCGGGCAGCTTGGCGGGCTCCATGGGGAACAGCAGGGCCGGCAGTTCGCCCGCCATGCACCAGCGCATCTTCTTGTAGTTAAAGGGGATGTGTCCGACCTGATTGGCCACGGAATCCTGGAACCGGCCGGTCAGGCGATGATTCAGGAAGCCCGACACCTGGAGGATCTTGTGGGTGGCCGCCCAGATTTCCGGCTGGTTCTGCCGCACCCAGTTGGCCTTGCCCTCCTTCTGGGCGGTCTGGACCGCCTCCAGGGCGCCCGCGGCCCGCAACACCATCCGCCTGATCCAGCCGGGCCGGTAGTCGGCCCGGGCCCGGCGGGTGTCCAGCCAGGTGAGGGCCGGACGCAGCGGGTTCCCGGCGCCATCCACGAAGACCAGGGTCGCCCGCTGGGTGGTGAGCCCCACCCCCCGGATCCGGGCGAAGGCCGCCCCGGCCTGGGCCCGCAGCATCCGGATGGCCTGGCAAAGGCTTCGCCACCAGAGCTCCGCGTCCTGTTCGGCCCACCCCGGGCGGGACCGCTGGTAGGGCTCGTACTCGATCTTCACCTTGTGCAGCAGGGTGCCGTCCGCGGCGAACAGCATCGCCCGCAGGCTCTGGGTGCCGCAGTCCAGGGCCAGGAGGGTGTCATCCATGGGCTTCACCGGTGAAGGCGGTGGTCTTCCGGATGTGGTCCAGGTAGCGGGCGGTCTCCTCGCCGGCGCGGGCCTCGTCCCAGCCATAGAAGGCGGCCATGATCCCGGCCACCTTCCCGGCCAGTTCCCGCTGCAGCAGGTGCGAGACGGTGAGCTGCATCTCGGTGCGGCGCAGCATCAGGTCCATGAGGCTGGGCGCGTTCTCGAAGGCCAGGATGTGCTGGAGCTCCGCCGGGCAGAACGGGTGGCCCTCCAGCAGCGGCCGGCCCGAACCGGGATCGGCCTTGATCCCGGCCAGGATGCCCACGCCGCCTTGCCCGTACTGCTGGTGCAGGTGGCGCAGGACGCTTTCCGGCACCAGGTTGTCCAGCCCCTGGTCGGCCACCACCTGGGTGAACCGGCGCAAGGTGATCCCCGCCTTCAAGGGCCGCCGGGAGAAGTTCCGGCGCTTCTCCCGGCCCCGGAACGGGCGCAGGTAGCCCTGCCGGGAGCACAGCGCGAGCAGCTCCCAGGCCATGACCCGGAAGGTGGTGAGCTTGCCGCCGGCGATGGTCACCAGGCCGGTGCCGGGGTCCCGGATGCAGTGCCGGCGGGACACGGCGGAGGCGTCCACGCCTTCCTCCCGCACCAGGGGACGGATCCCGGCATAGCTGGAAAGGATGTCGTGGCGGGTGATCCGGGCCCGGGGAAACACCGCGTTCACCGTGCGCAGCAGGTAGTCGCAGTCTTCCCGGGTGCAGTACGGCTCGTCCAGGTCGCCCCGGTAGTCGGTGTCGGTGGTGCCGATGAGGGTGATGGCCTCCCGGCGCAGCACGAAGAAACTCCGGCCGTCGTCCACCGAGCGGAGCACGAAGGCCTCCCGGTTGCCCAGCCGGGCATTGGGGATGACCAGGTGGACGCCCTTGGTGGGGCGGAGCATGGCGGCGCGGGTGCCGGCCATGCCCAGGACGGCTTCCGTCCACGCCCCGGTGGCGTTCACCACGCACCCGGCCCGCACGGTGAAGGTGCGCCCGGTGAGCCGGTCTTCCAGCCGGACGCCCCGCACCCGGCCGCCGTC